>DASVAM010000233.1:0-2545 GCA_036376375.1 Chitinophagaceae bacterium | reverse complement strand
ATTGGGATGCGCTGGTATTAAATGATTACGAAGTCGTAATGCCATTGACATGGAATAAAAAATATGGTTTTTATTACCTGTATCAGCCGGCATTCACCGCTTCGCTGGGAATTTTTGGTAATAATCTGAATGAAATATTGATCGGGAGTTTTATAAAATCTATTCCCGCGAAATTCAAGCTGATCGAAATTTCATTGAACCAGGGAAACATTCTGGGTAATGCTAAACTTTTTTCCCTGCTAAGAAGTAACTATATCCTTAACCTGAACAAGCCCTATGAAGAGCTTTACAAAGCTTATCGCGATAGTCACAAAAGAAATATCAATAAAGCATGGCAATCAGGTTGCTGCCCGGGCAAAGAAATTCCGCTTGATGAAATTATTAATCTGAACAAAGAACAATGGAATCATATTCAGGGGACCAGGCCTGAGGACTATACACATTTCAAAAATCTCTATCAGCTTCTAAAAGATCGTGGCCAGGCTAAAAGCTACGCCATCCTGGATGCAAAAAACAAAATTCTTGCCTCGGCTGTTTTCTTTTTCTCCCACAAAAGGGCGTATTACATAATGGTAGGGAATCATCCCGATGGAAAAACGATTGGTGCTTCACATGCTTTAATAGATGCTTTTATTAAAGATCATGCCGACCAGGATCTCATTCTCGATTTTGAAGGATCTGATATCCGTAATCTGGCATTCTTTTATAGCAGCTTTGGAGCAATGGAAGAGATATATCCCGCACTTAAGATAAACAGACTTCCCTGGTATGTTCGCTTACTGAAAAAATAAATCCGCCAGATCGCTATCATTTCCATCATTCTCTCCCAAAATCGCAGAGTCTAAAAGTCCCCTTTAGGGGATTTAGGGGTTTAATAATTTACTTTCAAAATGAACTTATCAGTCTCGGAAACTGCAAGTGAAGAAGCTGCCGCATCACTGATTCGGATATCTACACCCTGGTTCTCTCTTATTTTATCCATTGCATACAGGACCTTTGCAAAAACTATTTTGTTGTTTGAGGGATTGGTTAGTTTAACAATAGTACCGGGTTCCACGCCATTGATCAGCAAATAATATTTACCATCCTGCCAACCACTCGTAGTCTTGAAGATCGATGATGTAAGTGTTTGCTCTTTTGTGGGTGGTGTAGCCTTTACCTGCTGATAAAAATTATTTTTGAAATAACCTGCACCATCATCAGTTTTTGTTTCTGCCTGTTTTGTTGCGATGGGTTCTGTTTTCTTAGTTTCTTCTTTTACAACAGGCGCGGCTTCTTTCTTAACCCCAGGGTCTATTTGCTTTTTTGACTCTTCAGCCTTTTTAACATTTGAAACAGATTCTTCAGCAGCAATGTCTTTTTTTGCATCAACCTCCTTATTTGGCACAGGCTCTAACTGTTTCTTCTGTTCCTCAGCTTTCTTTACATTAGAGACTGATTCTTCCGCGACGATCGTTTTTGGTGTTATCGTGACTACTCTATCTTGTAATTCGCTTGTGATCAGAAATCCAACGATCAGTTTTGTGCCGGGAGAAACATTGTCAGCCGGAAGATTATTCCATCCTTTGATATGAGTCACCTGAGCTTTGGTCTTTGCGCTAACATCAGCAAGAGTTTCTCTTTCGGTTGACTTATAATAGACCGGCACCCCTTTATTTACTGTTTGTTTAAAATTTGTATCTGAAAGCGGAATATTAATGAGCTGTCCGATCGCAAGTCCTTTATTGAAATCTATCCGATTAAAATTTGCAATATGCCGTGGATGAACATTGTACATTCTGCCCAAAGGAAATAAGCCTTCTTTGGGAGCCACTTTATGGATAAGATATGCTCCTTTAGACCCGGTATTAATGATTAGATCAGAGGTTTGTGAAAAGGAAGACATTAAAATGACCAGTGCAAAAAGGGAGGTCGCCAGTTTTTTCATCGGGATATATTTTTACAAAGATGCATAATTTTATGTGTTTTAATCCTTAAGAATTCTTAACTCTTTGGGATAATAATTATTGATCCGGTTTGGGAGAATATTTATCCTTCCTAACGCATGCCCCTCGAATGTTACAAGCGACCAACCCTTTTTGTCGGTTTGCAGAGTTAGCTCCTTTTTCTTCAGATATTGAATTGCCTGCTCCGTATCCAATTCAAGTTTCTGCGTTTTATCACTAACAATATTGCTCATCGCCAAAGCATGATCGGGTACCAGTTTATCTTTTATGATTGCACCAACCTTCGTTCCCCGGCCCACAATCCGGAGTTTTGATGTTAACAAAATTGTATCAATAAGTAATTTTTCGGGCACAGCATAGATAATCTCTCTATCTCTCAAAAATGAAAGCCCATTTGCATTCAAATTCCTGTTTAGAATATCCATTTCCTGGTTTGAAAATTTCTCTTGCTTAACTTTTGGCAGATGTATTTCCTCATCACTACCATCATTTTTTCTAAAACAGGCAATAAAAAAACCTTCTCCTTTCACTTTATCCGGCCAAAAACGATAACCTCCATCACTCTGAACAATATTCCAATGGGGATCAATTATTAATTC
>DASVAM010000228.1:0-2161 GCA_036376375.1 Chitinophagaceae bacterium | reverse complement strand
CGTTCATTTTAAGCCGGGCGGCTGCTATCCATTCGTTGATTTTCCCATGATCGAGTTAAATGATCTTACAACAGAACTCGATAACATCTGGAGTAAAGATGCAAATTCAATTCGTGAAGCGATCCTGCAGGAGACCTGTATTGAAAAAAGATTCTCCCTCCTTGAAAATTACTTTTTAAGAAAGGGAAAAAATAAAATGGAAGATCATGTATTGGTGCACTACTCAGTAAATCAGCTGATACTATCCCCCCAAATGTGGACGATCAAAAAACTTTCGGATAAAACCGGCATCACACAAAAGCATCTAATAACGCTCTTTAAGAAATACGTCGGGCTTTCTCCAAAAATGTTTTCACGCATCAATAAATTCCAGAAAGTGATACAATCGATCGAACAACAGAAAAAGATCGACTGGTCGATGCTGGCATTTGAATGCGGTTATTTCGACCAGGCGCATTTTATAAAGGAGTTCCAGGCATTTTCAGGCATCAATCCGGCCGCTTATCTTGAAAAACGAGGTCCATATCTGAATTATCTCCCTATTGCATAGCAGGTTAATTTTTTACAATGCGGGTTGATCTGTTTTATCTAATTTGCCTGCAGTAAAAGAACTATTATGAGTGAATCGTTAGACAAAGCATCGGCTACCCAGATCGCAAACATCGAAAAAACCACCGGGAAAAAATTCGGGGAGTGGATCGCTATTGTAAACAAATCAGGTTTGGCCAAACATGGTGAGCTGGTTAATTTCTTAAAGGAAAAGCATGGGTTTACGCACGGTAATGCAAATATGGTCGTGCATCATGCAAAACAATCACATGCCGGTGCCGAAGGTAATGACACAGACTGGATCGCCGGGCAATACAAGGGCAAGGAGAATCTGAAACCCTGGTATGATAAGATCATGGATGAGGTGAACAAGTTTGGAAACGATATCGAAGTGTCGCCCAAGAAAGCTTATGTGAGCTTAAGAAGAAAAAAACAGTTTGCCATTTTGCAACCATCTACGAAGGATAGGTTTGATGTTGGCTTAAATATAAAAGGCGTGGCTCCTTCCGGTAATGTCATCGCCGCCGGCAGCTGGAATGCGATGTGTACGCACCGGATAAAAATAGAAGATGAAAAGATGATCAATAGAGATTTGATTGAATGGATCAAAAAGTCTTATGAACAGGCAGGATAAGGCCCTTCCCGACGTCCCCCATAAGGGGAGGCCACCATCGCACACATCAACTTATTTGAAATTTTACATCGAAATGAAATGATTATCTCTTTAAGAATATTTTTAAACCCAGCTTAATTACTACTATGATGGTTCGTTGCGTCGCACTCTTGTACGTTCTGTTCGTTATTCAGCATAATTCTGCAGCACAAAAGAGTCAGTATAAAATCGTATACAATGTATTTGAAGACACGGCCAGGGATAACTATGATGTATACAGCATGAATATGGATGGAACCGGAAAGAAAAATCTTACCAATACTCCCGGTGTGGAATGGGTTTATTATGCGTACGAAGACAAAGTTTATTACATAAGTGATGCCGATACTTGTCATCGCTGTTATTTTCTTTATGAGATGGATGCTGATGGCAATAACAAACGAAAAATCTCTGACCTTCAGTTGGAAGATAGCTGGATGGGAAGCCGTAACGGTGGAACCGAGATGATCGTTTCAGGAAGAATTGGAAAACTAAGAGCTCAACTGTTTCTCATAAATCTAAAAGATGGCACTTACAAGCAACTTACCAATGATACGCTTTCGACAAAACGGGATCCGATCTTTTTACCTGGCGGAAATGAGATCGTCCTGGCTTACAGACCCGATAAAAATTTAAGAAGAACGGTACCGGATGAACTTTGGAAAATGGGTCTCGACGGAAACAATAAGATCCAGCTAACGCATTTTCCAAAAGAAGATACCGCTACAAAGTGGTACGAGTATCATGCAGGGCCACCTCAGTTAAACAGTAAACATAATTTCATTAGTTATGTTTCGAGGCAAAAAGGGCAACACCAGATATATGCGGTTTCGACTGACGGCAAAAAGCAATGGCAGGTAACGAATGGTGAAATGGGATCTGGCTGGCATAGCTGGAGCCCGGACGGTGAGTGGCTGGTAATGGATAAAACGCCAAAGAATGAAAAAGGCTATGATATTT
>DASVAM010000171.1:0-2342 GCA_036376375.1 Chitinophagaceae bacterium | reverse complement strand
TTTTTCTTCCTGTGAAAATGACCCGGGCGAAGTTTATAACTGGACAAAAAAAGCAGAACTAAGAGAGGAAGCAAAGACGATTGAAAGTTATTTAAGCCAGTCAGGGAAACTGCGTGCAAAGCTTACGGCTCCGTTGATGTATCGTTATCAGCGGGACACCGTTTTCACAGAATTTCCCAATACACTGCATGTGGATTTTTATGATGATAGCGTAAGAGTGGAGAGCTGGTTGACGGCTAATTATGGTATTTATTACGACAACCTGAATAAAGTTTTTCTTCGCGACAGTGTTACCGTCATCAACATTAGTGGTGATACATTGCGGACTCCTGAACTTTGGTGGGATCAGAATTCTCAAAAATTTTATACTGACAAGCCTGCGCGATTAGATGGAAAAGACAAGCATTTAACCGGTACGCAGGGTCTTGAAGCCACACAGGATCTCAGAACAATTCAATTCAAATTCCCGGTTGGCCCCTTCGACATAAAAGAAGGGAACGCTCCATAATACGCAATAGCCGGACCTCAAATAAAAAATCCTCCGGTGTTAGGCGGAGGATAGTTTTTTTCAAGCTCAATTAACCTTAAAGCATTTCAACGGATACGGGATTTCGATTTTGGTTTTTCATCAGGCCCTGGATTAAAACGGGTCCCTGAATTTTCATATAAAAAAAAAGAACAAGGAGAAAGTTGATTGATACGGATTTTACTTTTGGTTTATCAGGATGTTGGATTAAGAACTTCTGGACGGTTTTGGACATTGGATATTGGATGCAGTAACCTTACCAATCAACTTCTGGTACAAACATAGTCTCCGTTAATGGAATGCAAAAGAGCAAAACTGCTCCATTTTTTTACTTCATTTTTTACTGCCAGGCTCGTAGATTTCCTAAGGGATGAAACTAATTTTGAACGGGCAATGCCTATCTTCATTGCCTAAATCATTGATATGCCCTCAAATAACAGAACGGCTTTTATTACGGGTGCCAGCCGTGGCATTGGAAAAGCTATTGCTTTACGACTTGCTAAAACTGGTGCGAACATCGTAATCGCTGCAAAATCGGTTGAAGAAAACCCAAAATTAGGCGGAACAATTTTTTCAGCTGCCGAAGAGATAGAAAAAGCAGGTGGTAAAGCATTACCGGTGCAATGTGATATTCGTTCCGAAGATCAAATTCAAAATGCAGTAGACAAAGCAGTCGCTGAATTCGGTGGTATTGACATTGTAGTCAACAATGCTTCTGCTATTTCCATTACGCCAACCGAGCAAACCGAACCAAAACGTTTTGACCTGATGCATGATATTAATGTAAGAGGTACTTTTTTTGTTACAAAGACATGCATACCTCATCTAAGAAGATCATCTAATGCACACATCCTTACATTATCACCCCCGATCAATTTAAACCCTAAATGGTTTGGTGGTCATGTAGCCTATACCATATCAAAATACAGCATGAGTATGATGGCGATCGGATGGGCTGTAGAATTAAAGCAATACCGGATTGCATCGAATGCCTTGTGGCCACGAACCACGATCGATACCGCCGCGGTAAGAAATTTATTAGGTGGTGAAGCATTGGCCCGGATGAGCCGTACTCCCGATATCCTGGCAGATGCTGCCTATTTTATTTTTGATAAGCCTTCAGCTGATTGTACAGGAAATTGTTTTATAGATGAAGACGTGTTGGCTAAAGAAGGTATTACTGATCTGTCTCATTACAATGTAGTGCCTGGTGCAAACTTATACAGGGACCTCTTCGTTGATTAAATAAAAAAAACCCGGGCGAAAATATTCCCGGGTTCTCTTTTCTCATGTATAGTGACGAGCCTTAGCTTTGGTTGGACAAAGAAAGCTACGAAAAATAAGTTTCAAAAATAAATATCAATTTATAGTCTGGATAAACTGTGCATTGTTACTCATCATCCTTCTTTTCCGGCCGCATCATGGGAAATAAAAGCACATCCTGTATAGAAGGCTGATTTAGCAAGAGCATGCAGATACGATCTATCCCAAAGCCAATTCCCGCTGTTGGTGGCATTCCATATTCCAGCGCCCGGAGAAAATCGTGATCGATATACATTGCTTCATGATCCCCGCGTTCCATCAGTTTGGTTTGTTCTTCAAACCTGTCACGCTGATCAATTGGATCATTTAGCTCGCTGTAGGCATTTGCTATTTCCTTTCCATTTACGATTAATTCAAATCTTTCCACAAACCCCTCCTTACTCCTGTGCTTTTTTGTAAGGGGACTCATTTCTTTTGGATAATCGATAATAAAAGTCGGCTGGACAAAATGCTTTTCACATTTCTCGCTGAATATTTCGTCGATCAATTTTCC
>DASVAM010000169.1:0-3897 GCA_036376375.1 Chitinophagaceae bacterium | reverse complement strand
ACCCTTAATTCTTCTAATTGCTTTGCAAAATAATAGATGGATATTATCTGGTCCCCGGTTCTGAATGCGGATAGCTGGAAATAGTCAGTGGTATAAATGTGGTCACCAATTTCTGCTTCAATACCCAGTTCTTCTTTTAATTCTCTCTTCAAACAATCTCTTGTCCCTTCACCGAACTCCATTCCGCCTCCCGGAAATTTGGTATACAGACCACCGCGTATGTATTCATCAGCTACTAATACCTGTTGCTTATCATTCACAAGGATACCATAAACACGAAGATTGAAACGATGCATCAGGAAAAATTGGGGTGAACAGGTGAGATGATCAATTACAGTTCTATACTTCCGTTGAAGACTCTTTCAGCGGGCCCGCAAAGCCAAATGTTTCTGAATTTGCCGTCTTCTACACGGTCAAATTCCACATTCAACCTGCCACCCAGGGTTTTTACCTCCACTTCATTAAAACCATTTTCATTATGATAGAAGACCAGGGCGGCAGCCGTAACACCGGTACCGCAACTCAGGGTTTCGTTCTCAACGCCCCTTTCGTAGGTTCTTACAAAAATTTTATCGGGTTCATCAAGCTGCTCGACAAAATTTACATTGATACCCTCTTTTTCAAAATCGCGGCTATAACGGATCTCACGACCCTTCTTAAAAACGTCGTAGTTTGCGAGATGCGGTATCATTTTTACATAATGCGGGGAGCCTGTGTTGACCAAAAAATCACCGTGATAATTGTGAATGGTATCGACATCAAGCATTCTTAGGTAAACAAAGCCATTGGCATCGATCTTCGCTTCGTGTTCGCCGTCTATTGCTATGAACTTATAAAGCTCTTTTTGTATACCGATACTTTCAGCAAATTTGACAAGGCAACGACCGCCATTACCACACATGGTGCCTTCCCGGCCGTCAGCATTATAATAAACCATTTCAAAATCGTAACCTGTTTTTTCATTTAATACCATCAATCCATCAGCGCCGATTCCGAAACGCCGGTCACAAAGGTCTTTGACCATTTCCCCGGTAAGCTGAAGGTTATGACCATTCCGATTATCAATGATCACAAAATCGTTGCCGGTACCCTGGTATTTAAAAAAATCAGTCTTCATTTTTATTTCTTATACATTTTGAGAAACAATCTCTAATACTTTAACAATCAGGTTCTCAACGGCCGTTTTCCCATCTTTTGAAAAATCCTTCCTGACCCTATTTGCAATGACGGCATTTAGAGAAAGACAGTTGTGTCCAAGTAGCCTGCTCAGGCCATAAATAGCCGATGTTTCCATTTCAAAGTTAGTGATCCTGTGCTGACCAAATCGAAATTCAGTCAACCGATTGATCAATTCAGGGTTACTTACGCCGAGGCGCAGCACCCGGCCCTGCGGGCCATAAAAACCGGGACAGGTCACGGTAATTCCCTGGTAAAAATATTTTACGAAGTGTTTGATCAACGATGCGGTGGCGCCCGCGATATAGGGATAACCGATCTGGCTATGCATCTGAGTGCTGGTCACGAATGAATGAATCAACTGTCTTTCTTCATTATTTTGCTCAAGCCGGTAAAAATTTAACAAGTTATCAATGCCGAGGCCGTGAGTGGAAGCAATAAAACTATCAACAGGTATCTCAGGCTGCAAAGCCCCGGAAGTGCCGATGCGTATCAGGTTTAATGCCGTGAGGATAGGCCGGATTTCCCGTGTTTCGAGCTCAATATTAACTAATGCGTCTAATTCGTTAATGGTGATGTCAATATTATCAGTTCCAATGCCAGTCGATACAACACTTAATCTTTTCTTCCCAATTGTTCCCGTATGAGTAATAAATTCACGGTATTGCCCTTTGTATTCGATTTTGTCAAAATGTTTACTTACCTCTTTTACCCGGTCAGGATCGCCGACAAGAAAGACAGTGCTGCCAATCTCGTGGGGCAACAGGTTCAAATGATAGACAGCTCCCCGTGCATTCAGTATCAATTCCGATTCAGCGATCCGCGACATGTGTTGGATTATAATCTTTTAATTAAACGACATATATTTGCTGCGGTTTCAGACTCAAATCTAAAATCTAAAATCTGAAATCTGAAATTTCCCCGGTCCGGTGTCCGCCTTTGGTGGATAGGCTGAGCAATAAAGTTCTTATAATTAATATCTAGGGTCCTGTGGCCGAGTGGCTAGGCTGAGCTCTGCAAAAGCTCCTACACCAGTTCGAATCTGGTCGGGACCTCAAACAAAAGGTTATCAGATTTTGATAGCCTTTTTTATTGTCCTATATAAAAAAGGGCTGCTACGATCCAGTAACAGCCCAGGTGTTCACATAGCAAGCAATAGTTAAAGCCAAAAAGAAGCAGACATCCTGGCCGGAACTCTTTTCCATTCTTTCGGGATGGTTTTTTTATACATGTTTTTGCCCGAAAATTTTAAAATATTTCCAGGCTCGAAATGCAGGTAGCCAATGCCGGGAATTTCCACTTCGAAACCGAGTATCAGCATTTCCTTTATTGTACTTATGAAACAGCTTAGATCAGACGCAGCAATATTATTTTCGACTTTCATATTACAGGACGTAAAAGCGACCAGCTCCGGATCAGTTGTTTGATTTTGATCGGCCACAAAATTGATCCATTTGGACGGACCCTTTTCTCCCATTGGATTTTCTCCCACGACTTCAAATTTTCCTATTTGGGGTAGTTGCAAATAATTGTGTTTTTCGAGGAATGCACGAAAGTGCTGCGCAATTTTCATAATGCAGTTATTTACTAATCAGAGAATCGTTATAAGGAGATTGGAGACGTTTTCGGGTGACGGCGAATTTCAGAATAAGGAGAAAGGTACGAAAGCGCAGGTGCCGGAGGTTTTTCGAAGGGAAGCAAGGTTAAGGATATTTTATCAGAAAATCAACAGTTAACAGAAGTTTTCTCAAAAATTAATTGAGTTCGACGACCGTTTTACCCCTGGTCCCATAAAGTCGTTGGAGCGAATCCCTTTTTTTTGCTGTGTCAGCCGGACTAGCTGGCAGGAGAAAGTACAAATTAAACAGCACTGAATCTTTCGTATCCATTTTCACATCGATGAGGTTTTCTCTCAAATAATTGTATCGCGACAAAGCTCTTTGTTTCGCCGCTTTTTCTATTACGAACCGATACATGCCGGAGCTGTCAACAACGTGGGTGGCCCTTGCGATCATGGAGCTTGTATCTTGCATTTCTGGTATGGTATCAGCCGGAATGATCACGGGCTTGATCTCCTCCTTTTCTACGATGGGTTCCTGCTTGTTTTTTGTTTTTGTGTAAACTAGGTAGCCGCCAAAGACAGCGAGAGAAAGTCCGGCCAACGCAACCAGCCATGTCGCAATTCTTTTTGGTGCGGGAGTCTTTGGTTTTTTTGGCGAAAACATTTCTTCATAATCTGTGAAGGAGCTCTCAGTAGTCGACGTTTTATCTCTGCCTTCTATTATGGTGTCTTTGTTTTTTTCCGGTACCGAATTGGCCTGGACGAATTCAAAAGCCCCGGATTTGTTTTTTGAAAGCGTACCAATACCCTCAAACAAATAGGGTTTCCCAATATTCAGGAATTGCCTGGCAAGTTCCAGATTTGAATCAAGATCGCTGGCGACAAGACTTTTCATTTTGCCGGTACTCTCGGCAATAAAACTTACCAGTTCTGAATCTTCTTTAACATAAGCGTCGTGCTGAAAACTTATTTCACCGGAATTATTGAGGGTAAATGTTCCAAGTCCTGCGAGATTAAGATGCTTGTTGTTAATAAGAAATTGGGCTAATAGTGGCGATATTTTCAAGGTATTTGATTTTAACAGGATACAAGATAATTATTTTACTTCTCTATGGCAAGTTGCTCTCATGGCTCTGTAATTTTGCTTATGTTTTCAAAAG
>DASVAM010000154.1:0-3563 GCA_036376375.1 Chitinophagaceae bacterium | reverse complement strand
AGCTCGAACGAATAGCGGCCGGCTTTGTCAAATTTTATTTGGCTAAGATTGAAGACAAGATTAATAGTTGTGTATTGCCCATTTGTTGGCTTAGGGATATTCATTTTTCCTTCTATAGGTTGCAAAAGTTCCTTTGCATTTACATCGATAAAACGTAACCGCATATCATGCTGCCCGGTTTCCTTTTCTGAAAAACGAAGCCTGCAGGCTACTGAAAAGTTTGCCTGCACAAAAGGAAACTGTTTTGAGTTTATCCCATCAAAAGTTCCTACAACAGTTAGCTTGCCACTATTATCCTGTGCAAAATCGCAAAGTGTAAAGATTTCAATTTCCATGTTTATTAATTTAAAAATAAAACCGCAGCCTTGTCAAGCTACGGTTTTCCATTTATCATCCTGATCTTTTTTGCCTATCAAACCTCCCCATGAGAGACCGCCTGCTGCGGCAGGCAGGTCGAGCCCTATTTCACCTCCTCAAAAGGTACATCCTGTACATTCTCTGCGCCTCCGGTTTGTTGCTGTCCGGCACCCGTATCAGCACCCGGTTGTTGCGCCCCGCCTTGCTGTTGTTGTGCATTATAAATATCCTGGCTTGCTGCTGTCCACGCATTGTTCAGTTCAGTTGTTGCTAATTCTATTGCAGCAAGGTCCTGTGCTTTATGTGCTTCTTTTAGTTTGTTAGCGGCCGTTTCAATAGCTGTTTTCTTATCAGCAGGTATCTTTTCTCCGTATTCCTTCAACTGCTTTTCTGTTTGGAATATAAGACTATCAGCCATATTCAATTTTTCAATTTTTTCTTTCTCCGCCTTGTCTGCCGCTTCATTCATCTTCGCATCATTTTTCATTCTTTCTATCTCGTCTTTAGTCAAACCACTACCTGCTTCAATACGGATCTTTTGTTCTTTACCTGTGCCTTTATCTTTTGCCGTTACATGCAAAATACCATTGGCATCAATATCAAACGTTACTTCAATTTGAGGCACTCCTCTTGGCGCCATTGGAATATTATCAAGATTGAAAACTCCCAGTGTCTTATTGTCCTTTGCAAGACTTCTTTCTCCCTGTACAACGTGTATCTGTACACCCGGTTGATTATCGCTGGCGGTTGAGAAAATTTCTGATTTCTTGGTCGGTATTGTGGTGTTACTTGGGATCAGCGGCGTCATCACACCACCTAATGTTTCAATACCCAATGAAAGCGGCGTTACATCAAGCAACAATACATCTTTCACTTCACCAGTCAGCACGGCTCCCTGAATTGCCGCACCAACTGCAACCACCTCATCAGGGTTTACACCTTTGTGTGGTTTCTTACCAAAGAATTTTTCAACGATCTCCTGCACTTTCGGGATACGTGTACTACCTCCTACCAAAATAACCTCGTTAATTTCAGAAGTACTCATTCCCGCATCTTTTAAGGCCTGCTCACATGGTTTCAAACAACGCTGGAATAAACTGTCAGCCAGTTGTTCAAATTTTGCACGACTTAATTTTTTCACCAGGTGCTTAGGCACTCCATCAACTGCGGTGATATACGGAAGATTAATTTCTGTTTCAGAAGATGAGCTTAATTCAACCTTAGCTTTTTCAGCAGCTTCTTTCAAACGCTGCAAAGCCATTGGATCTTTACGAAGATCGATCGCTTCATCTTTCTTAAATTCATCAGCCAGCCAATCCATGACCACTTTATCAAAATCATCACCACCAAGGTGAGTATCCCCATTGGTTGATTTTACTTCAAAAACACCATCTCCCATTTCAAGGATTGAAATATCGAACGTACCACCACCCAGGTCAAATACTGCTACTTTATGATCATGTTTGTCTTTATCCAGGCCATACGCAAGTGCGGCGGCGGTTGGTTCATTCACTATTCGGCGAACGTTCAAACCCGCAATTTCACCTGCTTCTTTTGTGGCCTGCCGCTGCGCATCGTTAAAGTATGCTGGCACAGTGATCACGGCTTCGGTAACTTCCTGGCCAAGATAATCTTCGGCGGTTTTCTTCATCTTCTGCAGCACCATAGCCGAGATTTCTTGTGGTGTATAAAGCCTGCCATCTATGTCAATACGAACAGTATTATTGTCACCTTTTACCACTTTATAACTCCAGTGAGTTATTTCCTCGGTCACCTCATCATGGCGACGGCCCATAAAACGTTTAACACTCGTGATGGTGTTTTGCGGATTTGTGATGGCCTGGCGTTTTGCCGGATCACCCACCTTTCTCTCACCATTTTTCAGAAAAGCGACTACGGACGGCGTTGTACGACGACCTTCATCATTGGCAATAACAACCGGCTCGTTACCTTCCATAACGGCAACGCAGCTATTGGTAGTTCCAAGGTCAATTCCAATTATTTTTCCCATTGTATATTGATTTTATACCCGCCATCGGCGGGCAAGTTCAACACCTGATAATCAATGATAGTGCCATGGGTGGGGTGGGTGAAAAATTGGCAGACTTCCTTTAGTCTGAGGTTTGTCCGAATGGACTCCTTCAGAGAAGTTCGAGGTTTGAGGTTCTGGTCTCTCCGGACGCGTAATCCCTGTCTACCGCCAGCAGGCGTTAATCGCTCGCATCTCTATTCCGCTATGTTTCCCGCCGCGTTAGCTGCGGGAAAAGCGACGCACCGTTTGTCGGTACACTTTGCCTCTTTGCGTAAAATATTTACAAATTGAAATCTCCTAACTTCAAACCTCAATCCATAAACATTATATAAGTTGGAATGGATCTGGATCATACTTGGAATTATTTTGTGCATTGTGGGCATTATCGGTAGTCTTTTGCCGTTATTGCCCGGCCCTCCAATTGCCTATGCTGGAATTCTTCTGCAACTTTTTCGTGAACCTGAACCCTTTGATACAAAAACCTACTGGATATTTGCCGGTGTTACTGTCCTTACGATGGTTTTAGATTATCTAATTCCAATTTGGGGAACCAAAAAATTTGGTGGGACAAAGTATGGTGCGTGGGGTTGTACAATTGGTTTCATTGCTGCATTTTGGCTGGGTCCTGCTGGTATTATCATTGGGCCTTTTGTTGGTGCCCTTGTGGGTGAAATGATCGGCGGACAGGACTCAAAAAGATCATTCAGGTCTGCTGTAGGTTCTTTTGTTGGCTTTCTTCTCGGATCATTTATGAAGATCGTGATTTGTTTTTTTATGCTCTATTGGATCATCAGCAGTATCTAACCCTCATTCAAGTAGAAAGTAAAGGCCGACACAGATCAGAATGGCTGCCAACGATGTAAATCCATATAAACCCAAATAATACAGCTCTGGCAGCGGATTTAGAAGGGCGAGAACACATCCGATGAAACCAGCAATGGCGCCAATTGAGGCACATATAAATCCCCTCGATCTCCGGATAGCATAACGTTCCTTATTAAATTCTTTTACAAGCAATGATATTGTTTCCGCCTCAAGCCCTCTGGTCTGTAAAAGCGCTTCGACCATTTGAACTGACAATTTATTGCTTATCCATTCCTGTATCTCATCCCGATCAATTGAAGACGTTATTTGCATATGGCAAAATCTGATTTTAAAATAAAGAAATTTCACA
>DASVAM010000024.1:0-10260 GCA_036376375.1 Chitinophagaceae bacterium | reverse complement strand
ATGGTAAAGCTGGTAAAATTCAAAGGTCCTTTTGTCTGGCATCATCATGACAATGAAGATGAGTTATTCTATGTGGTGAAAGGAAGTTTTGATATGGAATTTCGTGATAGGATCGTTAGGATCAAGGAAGGCGAATTCATTATCGTGCCGCGTGGTGTTGAACATCGGCCCAATGCAAAAGAGGAAGTGCATGTTGTTCTATTTGAGCCAGGGACAACATTGAATACGGGCAATGTAAAGAACGATATGACATTAGAGAAATTGGAAAGAGTTTAATGGAGCGTGTCAGGCACGATTTAAAATTATAACGGGTGTTTTTATGCCGTTGCCAGTGTGGGTTATTATTATTGAATCACACTGTTAATTGATCATCTAGGCGCTGCCAAGCTTGAGTTTATCGAGAATCGTATTGATTGTTTCCATGCTAAACGGTTTTCTGAGAAAGTAGTTGATACCTTCTGCCTTTGCTTTTTCTTCTATCCATTTGGCCGAATCGGCTGTCATCATAATAATTTTTATCTCTTCATCTGCAAGATGAATATTACGGATAAAGTTTATGCCTAATCCATCCGGAAAACTATTGTCAAGAAAAATAACCGTCGGCTTCATATAACTAAGGTATTCTTCAGCTTCGTGTAACGAATAGACAGGTAAAGTCAATATCTTCCTTGCTTCAAGCATCGGAATTAATAGACGACCAAGGTCTTCATCATCATCAATGATCATCGCTGTTTTAGCTAACATTCGTAGGGTTGATTAGTGTAAGATCTGCAGAACAAAAATTCAGCCTCATTTTAATGATGACTGTTTTTTGACCTGCGCGGAGTCCTTTTTTTATAAGATGAGGATAATTCTCCACTATCAGGAAATAGCAGGGGTTGTATGCCACAGGTAAAGTTCCAGCAAGCTAAGGGAGAATTACTATCGTAATAATTGTCCAGGAATAAAAATTTCTGTTCCGTTGGCGTCTATTTTTAGCGGGAACAACATTGAATGCAGCGAAAGTGAAGAATGATATGACGCAGGAGCAACTTAGATAAGATATCGTCTAAACTGGGAAACAGGATTGTATATTATCCTTTGGAGTTGTCCTTTAACAGCGCAGACAATATCACAGCTATCACATGAAGGAAGAATAAATAGACACTGATCATTGTTCCATACAACGCCAGGCCACTAAACCAACCTTGCAGCGGACTGTCATCAACATTCAACCATGAAAGCAGCAAGCTCACGGTGGTGAACAGGAAGGCGTTCTTAAGCAGTAAATAAATGAATTTCTTACCCCTTGCGACGGCAAACAATATTAAAACGATGAGACTAACGAAGAACAAGAAAACACTGAGCATTGTTCCATAAAGAGCCATCTCATTAAACCATGCCTGAATTGAACTGTCATTAGTACTCAGCCATGCCAGCAAAAGGCTCGTCGCGGCGAACATGACGGAATTCTTAAGCAGTAAATAAATGTATCTCGAAACCTTCTGCATATCGTTAACGTTCGATTAAAGATAACAATCTTATACCCCTGTCACAAACTTATCTTAGGGATTCGTCTTTGCCGCTTCCCAACCAAGCATCGCAGTTTTTCTAACACTTCCCCAATGGTATTGCCCGAACTGGCCGGTTGAACGAATGACCCTGTGACAGGGAATTAAAAATGCAACGGGATTATCACCGATAGCCGTTCCTACCGCTCTTGATGCATTGGGTTTATTGATTTTATTTGCAATGGAAGAATAAGTTGATACATCCCCCATCGGAATTTTCAATAAGGCTTCCCATACTTTTATTTGAAATGGTGTTCCCTTTAAATGCAATTTAATTTTGGAGAGATCTTTCCAGTCTTGTGTAAAAATGAATAAAGCATTTTGTTGTATCGTATCAACTACCTGCCTGTATTGTGCTTTTGGAAATTGTAATTGCAATTGTTTGAATGCTTCTTTCTCATTTTCCGCAAATGCCAAATGACAAATACCTTTTTTTGTGGAAGCAACGATTATATTTCCAAAAGGCGTTTCGGCGAAACTATAATTGATCTGCAACTGTTCACCGCCATTTTTAAATTCACCCGGTGTCATCCCTTCTATGTTTATAAATAGATCATGTAAGCGACTGGAGCCGGACAATCCAGTTTCATAAGCAGCATCACTTACACTATGATCCCGCAATAATTTTTTAGCATGCTGTAAGCTGATGTATTGTAAAAATTTCTTTGGACTCACACCTGCCCAATCCTTGAACAATCGCTGAAAATGAAATGGACTTAAGTAAACTTCTTTAGCAACAGCATCAAGATCGGGCTGCTGCTGAAAGTTTGCTTGAATGAACTCAATTGCTTTTTGTATACGTTCGTACTCTGTCATTATTTTAAATTTAACACAAAACTATTTAGAGGCAATGATCCAATCAACCCGAAACTTGCTTAAACTTTAAAAGATAGAACACGGATGAAACGGTTTTG
Source organism: Chitinophagaceae bacterium (assembly GCA_036376375.1). Taxonomy (GTDB): domain Bacteria; phylum Bacteroidota; class Bacteroidia; order Chitinophagales; family Chitinophagaceae; genus VBAS01. Next base: position 7,796 of record DASVAM010000024.1, on the reverse strand, counting down.
ACGGATGATCACGGATAAATCTGTGTAAATCCCTTTCATCCGTGTCCCGATTTTCGCATCTTTGCTTTCCGAAATTTTATTATATGAAAGTAGCCGTGCTTGGCGCAGGAATGATAGGGAATGCTATTTCCATTGACCTTGCTTCACGTCATCATGTTACCGCTTTTGATGTCAGTAATGCCAATCTTGATCTGTTGAAAAAAAGAAAACCGGGGATCGAAACCCAGCAAGCAGATCTCAGGGACTATTCCTCTTATCCAAAGCTTCTTTCTTCCTTTGATATTATTGTAACCGCCGTTCCGGGTTTTATGGGGTATAAAGCATTGGAGGCTGCAATTAGCAGCGGGAAAAATATTGTTGATATTTCTTTTTTCCCGGACGATGCTTTACAGTTGGATGAGCTTGCAAAGGAAAATGGAGTGACCGTGATCACTGATTGCGGCGTGGCGCCGGGCATGAGCAATTTTATTATTGGTCGCTATAATGAGGAAATGAAAATTGATGCCTTAGAGATCTATGTGGGCGGGTTACCCAAAGTGAGGAAGAAGCCTTTTCAATATAAAGCACCATTTTCTCCTGCGGATGTCATTGAAGAATACACAAGACCCGCAAGATTAATGGAGAATGGACATATCATCGTAAGACCTGCATTGAGTGAGGTGGAATGGATCCATTTCGATAATCTCGGAACATTGGAAGCGTTTAATACGGATGGTTTGCGTTCATTGTTGTATACAATGCCACACATAAAAAACCAGAAGGAAAAAACAATGCGGTATCCCGGGCATGTTGATATAATTCGTTCATTGCAGGAAAGCGGCTTTTTTAGTGAAATTCCAATGGAAATTGATGGAATAAAGATCCCCCCGATAAAAATGACTTCCCAGATCTTATTCAATGAATGGAAGCTTGGTTTGGAAGAAGAAGAATTAACGGTGATGAAAGTAAAGCTGATCGGAACAAACAATGGTGAACCAAAAACAATCGAATGGAATCTGCTTGATTATTATGATCATGAAACAAAAACATCTTCCATGGCACGTACCACAGGATATACATGTACGGCCGCGGTAGAATTGCTTGCCCACAACCTATTTACAGAAAAAGGCGTATTCCCACCAGAGCTGGTGGGCAAGTATAAAGACTGTTTTGACTTTGTACTTGACTATTTAAAAGAAAGAAAAGTGAATTGGGTCGAACGGTCGTAGGCTGCTTCAATTCGTAGTTTATATCTCTTCACCGAAAGTAATTCTATGGCCGTCAACCGTACGAATTGAGAATTCTCTTTGGCCCCAGGGTTTGTTTTCAATGGTGCTTAACACTTCAACTTTTTTTGATCTGTATTCTTCGTACAACTCGTCGATCCTGTATACTTCTATGTAGGCAAAATAAGAATGATTATTGATCTCTGAGGCGGATGTATCATCAGGACATTCTCCCAGCATTATTTTGATCTCATCCCGGATAAGAAAATGCCAGCCGCCTTCTTCCCATACAGTTTTAAATCCCAATTTGTTTTTATAGAAATCAGCAGACTTCGCTAAGTTATTTACAGCTAATACAAATCGGCTACCGGTAAGCTTTTGATTCATTTACTATCAGCTCTCACATAATTTTTTCAGGTTGCTCAACCCTTGTTCGAATTGTTGATGCAACTGTTTGGTGATTGATGGGCCCAGCAATCTTGCGACGGGCCATGGAAAAGCGCCACTGTTTTGCCAGGTCACTTTTGTTTCATTTCCATCTCCCCAATGCTCAAATAACCAGTTGTCCTTCGCTTTTGATTTGAATGGTTTTAAAAACTCAAGATCAAAATGAATATGCTTGTTATCAATGTCCCTAAGCGTTAAACTGCCAACACCTACTTTTTTTCCTTCCCATCCATACCGGTGACCAGGCGTTTTGGGCGTTCCGGTGATGGTTGATTTAGCCGTTGGATCAGATTGCTGCCATGGATTCCATTTGCTGTAAAAATTAAGATCGCCAACGCTATTCATCACATCGTTCTGGCTTCTTTTGATGATGGTTGACTTTTCGACGTTATAAGTTCCGGGTAATAAAGCGGCAACGATCAATAACAATGCAATGAGCCCAAGAATAATATACACTACTATCATAACCCTAAGTTTTTTGAAAGTTACGGATTGAATAGGTGTATGGCAAACCTTTTATATAGTTATTCAGTGACGGGCTCTGTAATAATGTGCAGGTAGTAAATAAACGATGCCTTTATTTGTGTTGAATCTTGTTGGAAGTTGTCCGTATTTCCCTGCCGGATCATAACCTGCCACTTCAAAATGTAAATGTGGAAATGTTATGATCTTGCTATCATGATCCCTTATCAAAAAAGACTTTCTCCTGTTCTCAAAAGGAAGAGAAGAGATATAGCTCCTCTCGTCTTGAATTTTCCCGATTTCAGGTCATGAATTGAATATTGCCGTAATGTGATACAAAAGCAACAACTGAAACAGGGCAGTAATAACGGATCTTGATTTGGTCGTATTTACAAACTTGCCAGTCCCGGGATCTCCTTTCTTAAAATATCTTCAAAAGACGGATCACCCGGCTCCGGCATTTGCGCATTGATGATCCTGCCGTCAGGATCAATCAAAATATATCGCGGTATGTATTCAATACCATACGCCTTTCCTAATGCATTTTTATCATTGGCGTGTAATTGCAATACACGAAATGATTTTTCAGCGGCTTCATTTTGCCATGCCCATTTGTTATCATCGATCGAAAGCGCCACAAATGCAACGGTCGGGCTGGTGTATTGTTCCGCTAATCTTTCAAAGTTGGGAGATTGCACGCGACAAGGTGTACACCATGTTGCCCAAACATCGATAACAACATAGCGGCCTTTAAAATCCGCTAATGCGAATGTGTCTTTATTCAATGCCTTTGTGACAAAATCAGGTGCCGGCTTGCCACGGTGCAAGCTTTTTAATAGTAAATGCTGGGCCAGTAACTGGTGTTGAATTTTGTTTTTAGAGATAACAGGCAGAAATTCTGCCAGAAGCATTTCTCTTTTTGCACTGTCTCTTGTTCTTCCAATTGCATCCTTTAATTTATTGTAAATAAGATAGTCTCTTACACCGCCTGCTGGTAACACTGCACAAAGCTTCGAAATATAAGCCGTATCATTAGAAAGGCTGAGTTTGTATTTTTGCTGGAAATAATCAGCGACGTTATCATGATATTGCGAATAGATTAACAGGCTGCTGTCATAATAGCTTGCCGTATTCCTGATTGCATCAACCGATTTTGGATATTCCAGGATTTCATTAGGGTGGTATATTCTGTACCATTGGGCATACCTGCTATCCAGTAATTTTAAATAATAAAGTGATTTCAATTTCTTTTGGAGTGCAATAAAATCTGGTGCCGGCTTCAGGTTATCTGCCGTTTTATAATTATCAATTTTTTCAATATCATTTTTCCAAAGCCGCACAACCTCTTTTGCGAAGGCGGCAGGTTTCATTTCATAACCGAAATTTTCCAGATAGTAAGTTTCATATCCACCTCCCGAACGGTCACCATTTTTTATATATTCGTTTTCGGGGATCCTGTTTCCGTATGTATTTATTTTTGTGCTTCTGCCATCGGAGATGAGTTTTATGAATACGCTGTCATTACTACCAAAGAAGATCATTTGTGGGGTTATATTGCCCGCTTTAAAATAATAAGTGCCTGCTGAAATTTTTTTATCAGTAGAAAAGCTAAACTTGTTATTGGCAACAGGGATCTCAAGGACGGTATCCATCAATGGTTCGGCAATAAGGTATGCAGCACTGATCTTCTCTTTTGTATCAATGGTTCCTGCTATTACGGTCCGGGTATAGGCCGGTAGCTGCACCGGTTTATTTATATAAATAAATAGTACAGCAAATAAAATTGCAGGAACAATGATATACAGTAACCTTATTGCGGGTTTAAAGAAAGCTCTTTTAAAAGTTTTACGTTCATACCATTGATAGCCCAGCCATAATGTTATTAGCATTACAACAATACTTAGCCACTCGTAATACATTAAAAAATTACCAGCTTCGCTTCCTTCAGAATTTGTTACTGTCAATCCAGGTGCGATGTATGGCCACCATAAAGCTTTGCGAAACCCAAAGAATATAGTGCCGCTTATCGTTCCAACGAGGCCGATCGCAAATGGGCCAAGAAAACCGCTGATAATAACAGAAAACAAGTATTGTATTCCGAGTATGCCAAGACCGGAGATCAATAAACGAAATCCAAAACCAGTAATAAAGCCAAACGGGATGGAAAATTTCGAATATCCCGACCCAGGTTTTGCCAGCATGACGATAGTGCCGCTTAATAAACTAAAAAGTACCAGCGCAACAATACAAACAAACGCGACGGTGACGGCAATGCTGAATTTGCCGAGATAAAGTGATAACCTGGAAATGGGTTGCACTTCTATCAGCTTCCATCCCCCGGCGCGATGTTCCATTTGTGTGAGCCGAATTACGACCAGGGTAAGAAAGATGGGAAAGAAAAAAACGCCAAAGCCCTGGAAGCAACTAACGACAAGTGATCTCCATGGATTCTCTGTATTTACTGAAGTAATGCCGCTTTCAGTTTGCAATAAACCGACAAGGGTAAAAATTGCCGGGATAAAGGCTGACATGATCAATACCAGCCAGAACATCCCGGAGTTTCTTAGCTTCAGCCACTCAGCTTTAAGTGCCTTTATATAATCAGGAAAAAAATTCATAACAATTAGTTTGATGTCATTTTAATAAACCATTCTTCCAGGCCTTCATTTGTACGAACCCCTTTGACGGGAATGCCCTGCATTACCAATTCCCGCGTAATATTGGTAACATCGTCGCTGTTCTCAACGGGTAAAATAAATTCATTACTGACAGACATTGCGGCGAGCGGATACTTTTCAGTTACATAATTCTTCCATCGTGAAGTATCATCTACTTTTATGGTTACAAGTTTGCCATGTCCTGCGCTGCTTTGAAGATCAGCCATTGTTCCCTGGAATTGCATAATGCCTTTATGTATTATACCGACATGCGTACATGTTCTTTCCACTTCATTTAATAAATGGCTGGATACAAAGATTGTTTTACCATGATCACGATTCAGTCTTTTCAGCATTTCTCTTATTTCAATGATGCCTGCGGGATCAAGGCCATTGGCTGGTTCATCAAGGATCAACAAAGATGGATCAGGCAATAAAGCCATTGCCACCCCCAATCTTTGTTTCATGCCGAGTGAATACTCTTTTGCCTTCCTTTTTCGGTCATTGTAAAGGCCCACGATCTCTAATACCTCATCCACTCTTTTTTCATCCATTTTTCTCAAACGGGTGATCACTCGTAAGTTGTCGCGGCCATTCAGATGCAGATAAAGTGAAGGTGTTTCGATTAAGGTTCCCATGCTTTCAAAAATGCCGGGGATATTTTTCTTTAATGACTTACCGTGGATAAAAATATTGTCACGATCATTTTCAAGCATACCGGTCAGCAGTCGTATAGTAGTTGTTTTGCCGGCGCCATTCGGACCCAGGAATCCGAATATACTTCCTTCGGGAACTTTTAAACTTACGTTATTCACTACTTTTCTTCCGTAGCGAAACATATAATTCAGTTCTGATGTCTCAATTGCATACGCATTGGTTTGGTGCATGGCGGTTTATTGTCTGGTAAACATATTAAAATAAAAAAAGCGAACATTAAGTTCGCCCAATTATTTCCTCCTAATCCATTAAATCAGGAAAATCGTGGTTTATTCCGCTTCGGCCACTACTTCTTTCACTTCAGGGATCATTCTTTTCATCATTCCTTCAATGCCTGCTTTCAATGTGATCATTGATGACGGACAGCCGCTGCAGCTGCCCTGCAACATCAGGTTCACAACACCATCATCATAACTTTTGAACTGAATGGCGCCGCCATCCATCTCAACGGCAGGTTTCACATAATTTTCCAGTAATTCTTTAATACGTTTTACCACGTCGTCATCATCGGCGCTTATCTCGTTGCTGCCTTCTTTTTTTGTAGTAACGAGGTCCTCTTCATTGATGACAGACTTCCCTTCTTCCAAATATTCTTTCAGGAACTGGCGAATAGTTGGGATTACATCGCTCCAGTCAGTGTCAGCGGTTTTAGTAAGCGTTACAAAATTGCTGGCGATAAACACAGCTTTAATAAAAGGATAGCCAAACAATTCAATTGCCAGCGGCGAGGGTTTTGCACTTTCCACATCGGGAAAATCAATGCTTTTGCCGGGATATAAAAGTTTATTCGCCACAAACTTCATCGTTTCGGGGTTCGGCGTCATCTCCGTATAAATGCTGATGATCGGGTTACCAGTTTTTATCATAGCTCACAATTTGTTCTGCAAAAATAACAAGAATAAAAAAAGAGGGTTTACGAAGGCGGGAAAGAGATTTGTTTCACCAGCTTTTGCGCCTGATTTAACGCCGGTTGTTGAGCGAAGCGAAATCCCGCAGAATTGCGGGGCGACGCCTGCCTGTCCGGTAGGCAGGCTCCGTTGACATTCCTGTAACGTTGTTCAGCTTTATTTCACGCTGCGATCGCGGCGCAGGAGTATGTAATATATTTGCCGTGAACTCCACTTCGCTGCGCTCGCAGCGAGAAATCAACAAACAATATGAAGAAGATCTACACCATCGGTCACTGTTCAACAAGCCTGGCTTTATTTGAAGAAACAGGATTGGATAAATTGATCGGATCAAAATTCACTCTTCAGAATATCAAGTTTGAAAAAATAACTCCTGCGCAATTGGATGAAATGAAGACAATGGCCGGCAGTTATGAAGCTTTGTTTAGCCGCCGGGCAATTAAATACAAAGAATTAAAATTAAAAGACAAAAAGCTTACCGAGAAGGATTATCGTGATTACATTCTGGAGGAGTATACTTTTTTGAAACGTCCTGTTATTGTTTGGGATGATAAAATTTTTGTTGGCAGCGAGAAAAAAACAATAGCAGCAATAAAAAATGAATTAAAATAAAAAAGGGAGCTGCAGTAAATGCAGCCCCTCCGCTCTCATAGAGCTGTCCGGCTATTGCGAGACTAGAAACCAAGTTTGCACCGAACGTTGCATAAATATTCTCTCACCATTTTTTCAAAAGCTCGTCCATCTTTAATGGCTAAAGCGTTGGTGGTATTTTTACATAGGCCGGAGTGAACAGCACCCTTCAATAATTTTTTAAGAATATTCTGTCCAGCCTCAGGCCAGACAGAATATTTATCGGATGAAGGATAACGAGAAAAATTCAGGATATGGATCTCAATTTTTTGAAGCTTGGTTTTGTTTCATTTTCACTCACCTGAAACAGTAGTATTCTATGTTCACAAAAAACTGTGCCAATAAACGTGACGTCATGTTAATAAGCTTGTTTGATTTTGAAAATCAGTTTGTTCTTAGAGGGAGAGGTCGATAAGTTGGCGGCCGCTTATAACAGACAAAAGATAATATGAAGGGTTTAATAGATGGGGATAACTCTATTTATCATGATTCTGGATCTTTATGTTAGAAAATTACCGATGAAATCCTCTTAACCACCTCACACCTTTTGGAGTTTATATCCATTATGATATTGTGCCGAAAAATATTGTTGATTCAGTTTATCGTTCGTCAGCTGTTGTTTCGACTTATCCCACGTAATTTTTTCCTGGCACCTGAAAGCAATGTTTCCTAACTGGCAAACGGTAGCGATATGCGCACCGGTACTTATCGGACAATTGAGATCATCCTGCTTTCCTGATTTAATGGCTGCAACAAAATTCTCCCAATGT
>DASVAM010000093.1:0-9870 GCA_036376375.1 Chitinophagaceae bacterium | reverse complement strand
GTAGAACCAATACAAGGTGAAGCGGGAGTTTTAGTTCCGGATGACGGTTATTTATCAAAAACAAAACAGCTGTGCGAACAAGCCAATGTTCTTTTTATTGCTGATGAAATTCAAACAGGATTAGCAAGAACCGGGAAAATGGTGGCTTGTGATCATGAAAATGTGCGGCCTGATATTTTAATACTTGGGAAAGCTTTAAGCGGAGGCATGATGCCCGCTAGTGCTGTTCTTGCTGATGATGATATAATGCTGACCATCAAACCCGGCGAACATGGAAGCACTTATGGAGGAAATCCACTTGCAGCAAAAATTGCCATCACATCGTTAGAAGTTTTGCAGGATGAGCGAATGGCCGAAAATGCTACCGCCATGGGTCAAATACTAAGAGAAGAATTGGAGAAGATCAATTCGCAGCATATTGCCATGATCAGGGGCAAGGGGTTGCTGAACGCCCTCGTTATTGATCATCAAAATAAGGAAGCAGCCTGGGAACTTTGCCTGGCACTAAAAGAAAACGGGTTATTGGCAAAACCGACGCACGGGGACAAAATACGCTTTGCTCCGCCACTTGTTATTAATAAACAACAAATATTGGAGTGTGTCGGGATTATTAAGAAAAGTCTTAAGGTGCTTGACTGAAGCAGTATTAAGTTATGTTAATTTTCAATATGGTTCTCACAGATTACAGAGAAAAACACAGATGATCGTTCTTTTTCTGTGAACATCTGTGTCATCTGTGAGAAAAAAATTCTTCTGCATGCCTTAACAGCTGCTGTTTAAGGCTTCTTCTCGTCTTTTAACTTTAAATCAGGAAAAAGTGCGGCAAGAAGCATAAGAACAGAACCAAGGATGGCCAGCCATAAACCAATTTGTTTTTCGGGGCACTCTCCTTCCCGGCACATGGAAATGATAAAATAGTTTCTAACTGCCCAGGCAATATTCAATGCTGCAATGACCAGGTTCCACCGCTTTGCCCAGAGTTTGGGAATAAAATGAAAAAGGATAAAGAAAAAACTCAGCACAAAATGGGTATAACCGGGTCTGCCAAAATTTGTCCCGGTAGAATCGACACCACTGACAATTATATTTTTTGAAGTGATGATCACCCAGGGTAAGAAACAGGAACCGATCAGGAGAACAACCGCCAACAGCCCCACCCATTTTATGTAACGCATAGTGAAATAATTGCCCGCGAAAATACAATCAATTATGATCTGATATTTTTTTTATCTTTTCATAAATTAAATTCATGCGAGTACTTATAACCGCTCTCTTACTGTTTGTATTTGGAAAATATACCTCACTGGCGGAAGAACACCCAACGCTCCCGATCGGATCTAAGGCTCCTGACTTTTCATTAAAAGGAGTTGACGGTAAAACATATTCGCTTGCTTCATTTACCAAATACAAAATTCTTGTTATCATATTTACCTGCAACCACTGTCCTACTGCGCAGGCTTATGAAGAACGGATCATACAGCTTACAAAAGACTATTCAGTAAAAGGTGTCGGCATTGTGGCTGTTTCTCCCAATGATCCAGGATCGATCCGGCTTGATGAGCTTGGCTACACGGATATGAGCGACTCCTACGCAGAAATGAAATTGAGAGCCAAACAAAAGAAATTTAATTTTCCTTATCTCTATGATGGAGACAAGCAAGCCATGTCAAAAGCGTATGGCCCCGCAACAACCCCTCATGTTTTTATTTTTGATAAAGAGAGAAAACTTCGTTTCCAGGGCCGTATTGATGACGTAGAAAAGCCGACAGAAAAGCCAACCAGTTTTGATACGCGTAATGCAATTGAAGAATTATTGCAGAATAAAGAAGTGACCGTAAAGACTACAAAGGTTTTTGGCTGCTCAGTAAAGTGGGCAGAGAAAGGCGATTGGATTGAAAAAGCAAAAAGAGATTGGGCCGCAGAACCAGTGGACCTGGAAATGATCGATATAGCAGGTATAAAGGATCTTTTAAAAAATAATTCTGAAAAATTACGCCTGGTAAATGTCTGGGCTACCTGGTGCGGGCCCTGTATCATCGAGTTCCCCGAATTTGTTGATATCAATCGCATGTATCGTGGTCGCGATTTTGAATTTATCAGTATTTGTCTTGATGATACTTCAAAGCATGCAAAAGCATTGAAGTTCCTGCAATCAAAACAAGCTTCGAATAAAAACTATTTGTTCAATATCAGAAATAAATTTGCCCTGATCGAGGCTGTAGATCCAAAATGGCAGGGGGCATTACCTTATACGCTGATCGTGGAGCCCGGCGGAAAAATAGTTTATGGCAAACAAAATATCATTGATCCGGCGCAGATAAAAAAACTCATCGTCGAACACCCCCTCATAGGAAGATATTATTAGTTGTTGCCATGAAAACGGGACGATGAACAGATCTTGCCAGGGACTCAATCAGCGATCTCCGAAAACAACTAATGCTGCATCAAGATTCAAATCGTTTGTAAAGATCGCTTCAGGCCGACGCTGTGGAGATCTATTGACGATAAAAAATAATCCCGCCAAAGGCGGGACTTTTAATCTGTTTTGGTAGAATGATTCTGGTTCAGCCCGAATGTTCGCGGTGGCGAATTATACCTGCCGTAGCGGATACGGTATTTCCCCGGCAGGATTAACGGGATTAATAGGATCGGACTATAGGTTCGCATCTCTAATTTATAGAAAGATGTATGAATAACACTATAACTTATCTATTATTTTTTTGGAGCGGAGAAATACTATACCGATGTTCCGCCGTCCGGTTCTTTTTTATTGTTGTACTTCCGGCGGAAATAATAATACAGAGGGATACCGGCAGCGGTTACCACTAACCCAAAGACTGAATTCATCAACCTGCTTTTGCCTTCAATATAATTTTGAATATCATCAACTAAAGTAATCGTAAGATAGAATGCGTTGAACAGAATTACGAGGATCGGAATCCAGGGATAGCCCCAGACACGATAGGGTCTTTCCTTGTCCGGCATTTTCTTGCGAAGAATAAATAGACCGATCATCATCATCAGGTTAAATGCCCAAACGATAAAGATGTACATGTCGGCTAAGATGTAAAAGGAACCGCTCAACACCATTAGGATCATTACCCCGAGATGAACCAGTAAGGCATTACCAGGCGTCTGAAACCTGGGGTGTACTTTGCCCGCCATCTTAAAAAACCTGTTATCCTGCGCCATAGCAAAAGTTAGTCGCGGGGGAGTAAATACATTTGAAAAAGTTGTGCCTAACACAGAGAAACTAATTAAGAATGCTATCAGCCCGCCGCCGATCACACCAAACACAACCTGGGCAGCATCTGATGCCACTAACGACGATGCAGCCATCTTATCAACAGGCAGCACATAGATCAGCGAGGCATTCACAAGAAGATAGATGCCGATACAGGCAGTTAGCCCGATAAAAAGGCTTCTCGGGATATTTTTGCCGGGATCTTTTATTTCACCCGTCACATTGAGCATGTTGTTGCATCCATCAAATGCCTGTAATGCACCATTACAGGCCGCCACGAAGGCAGTCACCAGCGCAAACCCGGCAGGCTTTATGACTTCAGATGCTTCAAAAAAATTAGAAAAAGAGCCCTTCCCCGAAACAAACAACCCTCCCACCAATAGAACAATCGCTGTCACTTTCGCAGCTGAAAAAACATTCATTAAGAAGCCACTTGTTTTGGTACTGCGGTAACTGATCCATGTAAGTATGCAAAGGATAATGACGGTAAGCATCTTGACCCCAAAATCATCTAACGGGAATATATCACCCACCATGGGGAGGTGGAAGACCACAGATTGCTCAATGGCAGGCGAAAACCTGGGAAGCTTAAAAAAATATTCCAGGTATTGGGATGTAATAAAACCTATACCGGCGGAACCAGCACAATTGATAACAGCAAAAGCTGCCCAGCCATACAGGTAAGACCAGAAATCGCCGTACATGTGCCGCATAAATGCGTACGTGCCGCCGGTTTCCGGGATCATGGCCGCTATTTCGGCCAACACCATTACACTCAACATCGTAAAAATTCCGGAGATGATCCATACCATGAAGATCAAAACGGGTGAGCCAAGTAATGCGGCAATCTCTGCAGGACGCATAAAAATGCCTGAGCCAATAACGGTGGCAACAACAAGAGAAATAGCAGTGGATAATCCGATGGTTCGTTGAAAGCCTTTGGTGCCGGACATATTTTTTAAAGATAGTATTATCGGTCGAAAGCGCTACTGTCTGTTGACTTTAATTATCTTTCATAAAAAGTATCAATGATGAAACTAATTGTATTCATAGCCGGGCTGTTCTTTATTCATTTATGTAATGCACAAAAAACTGTTTCTATTTTTAATGGCAAAGACCTTAACGGCTGGACAATACATGGAACCGAAAAGTGGTTTGTAGAAAATGGGGACCTTGTTTGCGAAAGCGGGCCCGATAAACAGTATGGTTATCTCTCGACCAATAAGAGTTATAAAAACTTTGAACTAACATTAGAATTCAAACAAGAAGCTGATGGAAACAGTGGCGTATTCTTTCGTTCCTCAATTGAAGGTGTTAAGATCAGTGGCTGGCAATGTGAAGTAGCGCCACTTAACCGTCACACAGGAGGTATTTATGAATCCTATGGCCGTGGCTGGTTGATACAGCCTGATTCTACGAGGGAAAAATATTTGAAACCAGGTAAATGGAATAAACTAACATTAGAAGTTTTGGGTGATGAAGTAACGACCTGGCTGAATGGGCACCAAATGATTTATCTAAAGGATGCAAAAATCGGGGCAGGCGACGGCTTTATTGCTTTGCAAATTCATGATGGTGGTGGAATTAAAGTAAGATGGAGAAAAATTAAGATCAGAGAATTGAATTGAAAAATTGTTGCTATTGTTTGACTGAATAACAATTTAACCCTGTCTGCCGACACGCAGGCAACTGGCAATAGAACAATTCTTTAATTGTACATTTCTTCTTTCAACGTCTTCACTCTTTCATCAGCCAAATACTCATCAAACTCCATCAAACGATCAATAATTCCTTTTGGCGTTAATTCGATGACACGGTTGGCGACCGTTTGCATGAATGTGTGATCATGGCTGGTGAGTAAAACAATTCCTTTAAAATCGGTACACTGTTCGTTGAAGCTTTGAATACTTTCGAGATCGAGATGGTTTGTTGGCTGATCCAGTAATATCACATTTGGATTTTGTAACATCATCCGGCTGATCATGCAACGAACTTTTTCGCCACCGCTTAGTACATTTGTTTTTTTCAATACATCATCCCCACTGAAAAGCATCTTGCCCAAAAAGCCTCTTAAGAACGGTTCGTCGACATCTTTAACGTGATCGGGTACATATTGACGCAACCAATCCATCAAATTCTCCGCAGGGAGTCCTTTGGACATTTCTTTCCCAAAAAATTCACTGTTCTCCTGCGGCAGGTAAGCATGCGTAACAGTCGAGCCCCATGAATAAGAACCGCTGTCTGCGATCGTAGCGCCGGTAATGATATCGAAAAAATTTGTCACCGCTAATGGGTCGCGGCTAAGCAATGCAATCTTATCTCCCTTGTTGACAGTAAATGTCACATTTTTAAAAAGGGTTCTTCCATCAACTGACTTTTCTAGTTTTTCTACACTCAATATTTGATTACCGACCTCGCGCAATTGCTGGAAAATGATACCCGGATATTTTCGGTAACTCGGTTCTATCTCTTCGATCGTCAATTTTTCCAATGCCTTTTTTCTTGAAGTAGCCTGTTTACTTTTTGAGGCATTGGCAGAGAATCGTGCAATAAAATCCAATAAAGCCTGTCTTTTTTCCTCCACTTTTTTATTCTTGTCATTGATCTGACGGGCCATCAACTGTGATGATTCATACCAGAATGTGTAGTTACCCGTGAATATTTTTATTTTCTGACGATCAACATCGGCCACATGTGTGCATACTGCATCCAAAAAGTGACGGTCGTGGCTCACGATCAAAACGATGTTCTCATAATCTGCTAAAAAGTTTTCCAGCCAGCTGATCGTTTCAATATCCAGACCGTTCGTGGGCTCGTCCAACAATAAAATATCAGGATTCCCAAATAATGCCTGCGCCAGCAATACCCGGACTTTTAGATTTGATGGAATATCTTTCATCAACGATTGATGAAATTCTTCTTTTACGCCCAATTCACTTAATAACATGGCCGCATCGCTTTCAGCGGTGTAACCACCCATTTCACCAAATTCTCCTTCCAATTCAGCGGCTTTCATTCCATCTTCTTCAGAAAAATCAGCAAGAGCATAAATGCTTTCCCTCTCCTTCATCACGCTCCACAATTTGGTATGCCCCATCATCACCGTATTCAAAACAGTTTGCTCGTCAAATTCAAACTGGTTCTGTTTTAATACAGCTAATCTTTCACCGGGAGTTATTTCAACTGTTCCTTTATTCGGTTCGATCTCGCCACTCAGAATTTTTAAGAAAGTACTTTTGCCGGCCCCGTTTGCTCCGATCACACCATAGCAATTCCCTTTTGTGAAATTGAGATTTACTTCTTCAAACAAAACCCTTTTACCGTATGCTAATTTTAAGTCTTTAACGCTGATCATTGTTATTATACTTTCTGTGAAAATCCGTGCAATCTGTGAGAGATATTTGCTCACAGATTTCACAGAACAACACAGATTTTTTTTGAAGCCGCAAAGGTAGGCAATATCATCTGTTTTGAAGTGACGATGACGGGGAAACTTAGGAAGCGCTCACCTATTCAGCACCCTGTTTTTTTCCAACACCGATATCAAATAATTTAATCAGCGCTAAACCTGCAACAAAACCGCCAATATGTGCACCATAAGCGATACCGCCGGTTTCGCCACCTAACGCACCCATACCCGCAATTACCTGGAAGACGATCCATAAACCAAGAGCAACAAATGCGGGGACTGCTGCAATTCCACGACCCATAAAAACACGAACCCGCCGGGAGGGGAAAAGTAATAAGTAGCCTCCCAGGACTCCGGAAATCGCGCCTGATGCCCCGAGACTGGGTATTATGGAATCAGATCCTGATACAAAAACATGAGTTAATGAGGCGATGATTCCACACACGAGATAAAAGATCAGATATTTTAAATGGCCGATCCTGTTTTCGATATTATCTCCAAACACCCAGAGGAATAACATGTTTCCAAGGAGATGCGCCCAACCGCCGTGCATAAACATGGAGGTAATAAGAGTGAAATAAACCGGCACTGGTGTCGGCTCCAACGGACCTGACACGATATCTCTTCCAGTGAGAATTTCTGCCGGCACAGTTGAATAAGCATACGTAAATTTTTCATTACCACCGAGGCCCTGCAAAAAAACAAATACGAGAATATTAATTGCGATCAACGCATAGTTAACGAGAGGGGTAATCCGCCGGTCGGAATCATCATCACCAATTGGTATCATGGGAAACCATTTAGAGGAGATATACAAAGATTGGGCCCTTAAAAATGAGCAGCCGTTCAGCAACCCGGTTTTTATTCAAAAAAAAATCCCGCCGGGCAGCGGGATTGATCTTAAAAAATGGCAAATGGATGATCAAAATAGTCATCATCATTTCTGTTCCACTTGTCCATCCATTCTTTTAATTTTTGAACTTTCGCTTTCAAACGAACGACCAGGTATTTCATAGTTTTTCATTTGAACGTTAATAATTTTTTGAAAAAACCCCCGATCCTTTCGAAACGGGGGTGATGATTTTATACACCCCTTTAGGGGCCGGGGTTTAGTAACCCATTCCGCCCATATCAGGAGCGCCATGAGCATGAGGAGCTTCTTCTTTTTTAGGTTTGTCAGCAATTACACACTCGGTAGTGAGTAACATGCCGGCAATTGAAGCTGCATTCTCCAAAGCGATACGGGTAACTTTAGTTGGGTCAATAACACCGGCACCGATCAGCTTTTCATACTGCTCAGTTCTTGCGTTGAAACCAAAATCACCTTTTCCTTCTTTCACTTTTTGAACAACGATAGAACCTTCGATACCTGCATTCTCAACAATCTGGCGAAGCGGTTCTTCTAATGCTCTCTTCACAATAGCAACGCCGGTCATCTCATCCTCATTGGTGCCCTTTGTTTTATCTAAACCTTCAATAGCACGAATATAAGCAACACCACCGCCAGGCACGATACCTTCTTCGATCGCGGCTCTTGTTGCATGAAGGGCATCATCAACACGGTCTTTCTTTTCTTTCATTTCCATTTCAGTAGCAGCACCGACCTGCAATACAGCCACACCACCACTTAATTTGGCAAGACGCTCTTGTAATTTTTCTTTATCGTAATCAGAAGTTGTTGTTTCGATCTGGGCTTTGATCTGGTTGATACGTGCAGTGATATCAGCTTTCTTGCCTTTACCACCAACGATCGTTGTATTGTCTTTGTCGATAACTACTCTTTCAGCTTTTCCGAGATAGGAAAGATCAGCGTTCTCCAATTTGTAACCCTGCTCTTCGCTAATAACGATACCTGCGGTAAGGATCGCAATGTCCTGTAACATTTCTTTTCTGCGGTCACCAAAACCCGGGGCTTTAACAGCAGCAACTTTCAATGTGCCGCGAAGCTTGTTCACCACTAACGTTGCCAATGCCTCACCTTCGAGGTCCTCAGAAATGATAATCAAAGGAGCACCCTGCTGAGCTACTTTCTCAAGGATATGAAGGATATCCTTCATGTTGCTTACCTTTTTATCATAGATCATGATATAAGGATTCTCCAGCTCAGCTTCCATTTTTTCGCTGTTTGTAACGAAATAAGGAGAGATATATCCACGGTCGAATTGCATACCCTCTACGACTTCAACAGTCGTCTCGATACCACGAGCTTCTTCAACTGTGATCACACCATCCTTAGTTACTTTACCCATTGCTTCAGCAATCAGCTTTCCGATCTCGAGATCATTATTGGCAGAAATAGAAGCTACCTGCTCTATCTTTTTGCTGTCATTACCCACTTTCTGAGACTGGGCAGCGAGGCTCTCGACAACTGCTCTTACCGCTTTTTCAATACCACGCTTCAGATCCATTGGATTAGCGCCAGCTGCAACATTTTTCAAGCCTTCTGTGATGATAGATTGCGCAAGAACTGTTGCGGTAGTCGTACCATCACCGGCTACATCAGCAGTTTTGCTTGCTACTTCTTTTACCATTTGAGCACCCATGTTCTCAATGGGGTCTTCCAGTTCAATTTCTTTTGCTACCGTTACACCATCTTTTGTTACACCAGGTGCACCGAATTTCTTTTCAAGAACGACATTCCGTCCTTTTGGCCCAAGGGTTACTTTCACAGCATTTGAAAGTACATCAACCCCTTTTTTCATCTTATTGCGGGCATCCGTATTAAAGAAAAGTTGTTTTGCCATATGTCTTTAGTTTGTGAGTTTTTAAAATTTGATTAGCCATGAGCTTTTAGCTATGAGCTTTGAGCTTTTATACTCGTGGCTCGCCGCTCGTGGCTCGTAGCTTTCTTTATACTATTGCGAGAATATCGCTTTCTCTCATGATCAACAGATCATCACTGTCAATCTGAATTTCAGTGCCTGCGTATTTGCCATAAAGAACCGTATCGCCCGCTTTTACTGACATCGGTTCATCTTTTTTGCCAGGACCCGCCGCGATCACAACACCACGCTGTGGTTTCTCTTTTGCAGTATCGGGGATAATAATGCCACCGGCAGTTTTCTCCTCAGCCGGCGCCGGTTTTACGATCACCCTGTCATGAAGGGGAGTCACACTTAGCTTCTTAGCCATAGTTGTATTGATTTTTAAGTTTTTTGAAAGAGTTTACCCAAGATTTTTGGGATGGCGAAGGTACAGGAAATACTGTGCCGCCTGT
>DASVAM010000075.1:0-3828 GCA_036376375.1 Chitinophagaceae bacterium | reverse complement strand
AGATTTTTTGTTTGTGAAGTTTCAGGAACATGGAGCGTCACTATATCAGAACGGGTCAGCAATTCTTTCAGCGTTTTTGCATCTTCAGCATTGCCCAGCGGTAGTTTTGTTTCCACGTCATAAAAGATCACTTTCATTCCCATTGCTTCTGCCAGCACGCTTACCTGGCTCCCGATATTTCCATAACCAATTATTCCCAATGTCTTTCCCCGCAGCTCATAACTATTTTTTGCATCTTTCATCCAGATGCCATCATGCGCAGCTGTATTTTTATCTGGTATCCGGCGGATGAGCATAATGGATAAACCAATTACCAATTCTGCTACCGACCTGGTGTTAGAATAAGGGGCGTTAAAGACAACAACACCATTTCTGGTTGCCGCTTCAAGGTCGACCTGGTTCACGCCAATACAAAAGCATCCGATAGCCTGCAATTTTTTAGCTGCCTCCAGCACTTTGCCTGTAATCTGCGTCTTTGAACGAATGCCGAGGATATGTACATCTTTAATTTCTTTGATCAGTTCATCTTCTGTCAGGGCCTTTGTGATTTTTTCTACGTTAGAATACTCATGCCCTTTGAAATTTTTCACCGCAGCATCACTAATGTTTTCTAAGAAAAGAATTCTTATTTTTTCCTTCGGATAACTTGTTTTTTGAGCTTCCATTTCTGCAAATATAGAGTTGTAACTATTAACAAATCGCAACAAATGGGGAAAAGTAACGTTCATTAGGCACGACTTGTGCTATTATTTTTGTTTTAAACTGTATTCTAATTGAAAAATCTTCTTTACTCTTTGGGAATCGCTCTTTTATTTGGATGTAACACTTCCAATCAGAATGCTGCAGCCCCAACCCCGCCAATCGCAAAAGATAGTTCTGCACCCAAAACATTATCCGAGAAGGAGTTTCAATATTATTCGAATGTTGCAAAGAACCATTTTGAAAGCACGCTGTTGAACCGGGGTTTTAATGGACAAATGTTAATTGCAAAAAATGGGACGGTCGTTTTTGAAAAGACGGTTGGTTTTGCAGATATGCGCACGAAAGACAGCCTTAATGAAAATACACCCATGCATATTGCCAGCGTAGGTAAAACATTTACCGGCATGGCCATATTACGCCTGATGGAAGAAGGAAGATTAAATCTTGATGATACACTCGGTAAATATTTTCCCGGTTTTCCTTACCCTGTTGTTACTGTAAAAATGCTGTTGAGTCATAGAAGTGGCTTGCCGAATTACCTTAACTATTTATCGCTGCTGAAAAAAGACGATACCTGTTATAGCAACCAGGATGTATTGAATTCGCTTTTCACGCTTCGTCCCGGTCTTGAATCGAGATCCGGTACAAGGTTCAATTATAGTAATACGAATTATGTCTTGCTTGCGATGATCGTTGAACAAGTGACCGGGGAACATTTTGCTGCCTATTTAAAACGTGTATTTTTTGATCCGCTGCAAATGACCAATACGTTCGTCTATGCAAACCAGGATTCATTGACGCCCACTCCAAGTTTTGAATGGACAGGTCGCTTTTGGTCACCCGACCCGTTTGACTGCACCTATGGCGATAAGAATATTTATACAACTGCCAACGACCTGCTGAAATGGGACCAGGCATTGAGTAGCGGAAAATTGTTTAAAAAAGAAACATTAGATGCGGCATACACACCATTAAGCAATGAAAGAAGATCGATTCATAACTATGGATTGGGATGGCGCATGATGATCTTTCCAAATGGTAAGAAGTTTGTCTACCATAATGGTCGCTGGCATGGATCGAATGCCGTGTTTGTAAGATTCCCTGATGAAAATGCCACCATGATCCTCATTGGCAATAAGTACAACAGGAATATCTATCACGCAGCTGCGAAAGCTTATAATATTTTTGGAAATTATAAGCCGGGTCAAAACCAGCAATACGATGACAGCGGGCCAGATGATAATTCTGTTGGTGAAAATTCCATAAAAGAGGAAACTTACATTCCAAAAACAAAATCCTCTAAAAAAAGGCGCTGATCATTTCTTTTTGAAAATTCTTCCTCAACTTTAAGCAGGAAATTCCTGGAATGAAGATTTTAAAAGCCGATCAAATACGATCATGGGATCAGTATACCATCCGGCATGAGCCGATTGCCTCCATTGACCTGATGGAAAGAGCCGCCACAAAATGTTTTGAATGGCTTGATGACAACGGCTTTTTTGTTCATGCATTTGCTGTCTTTTGTGGCAAAGGAAATAATGGAGGAGATGGTCTTGCAATTGCCCGGATGCTTGCCAGCCGCGGATGTAATGTTTCGGTTTATATTCTTGAGTTCGGACACAAAGGCACAGAGGATTTTCAAACCAATCTTGCAAGGCTTCATCAATATCCTTCCGTTGATATTCATTTTATACAGGATGAGAATTTTCATTCCTTATCAAAGGAAACAATTGTTATCGACGCCTTGTTTGGTTCTGGCTTAACAAGGCCGCCGGATGGAATTACGAGCAGCCTCATTGATCATATCAATAATAGTGGCTGCACTATAATCGCTATTGACGTTCCAAGCGGCTTGTCGGTTGATCAGTCATCTAAAGCCCGCCTGCCGGACGGGCAGGGAAACAAAATTATCAAAGCAGATTACACCCTAAGCTTTCAGTGTTACAAGCTGGCTTTTCTTGTGGCAGAAAACGCAGCCTTTATTGGGGAACTGAGCATCCTTGAGATTGGCTTGCTGCCGGAATTCCTTTCTTCCCTCGATACGGATCTTGAATTAATTGATAAAAGCATTGCCCGGTCTATTTACAAACCAAGAAACAGGTTTGCACACAAAGGAAATTTCGGGCATGCGATGATCATTGCAGGAAGCTATGGAAAGATTGGAGCCGCCGCTTTATCAGCAAAAGCATGTTTGCGGAGCGGTGTTGGTTTGCTCACGTGTTATATTCCAAAATGCGGGTATGATATTCTGCAAACTGCTATCTCCGAAGCAATGGTAATGACAGATGCAAACTCATCGATCATTACAAAAATTGATGAGGATGCTTCAAAATATGACTCAATTGGAATCGGCCCGGGCATTGGAACTGCTGCTGAAACCAGGGCGGCTTTGAAAGAATTGATTTCTATTTGCAAAAAGCCAATGGTGATCGATGCAGATGCATTGAATGGGCTATCGATGGAAAAGAAATTGCCCACTCTCCCACCGGGTTCTGTCCTTACTCCCCATCCAAAAGAGTTTGAAAGATTATTCGGTGAGTCTAAAAATGATTTTGAGAGAATTGAGAAAGCGTTGGCAAATGCTAAATTGCTTAATTGTTCAATTGTTTTAAAGGGGCATCATAGTTTTATTGCGACCCCGGGTGGTAAAGGATATTTTAATAGTACAGGTAATGCAGGTATGGCTACCGCCGGTAGCGGTGACGTTCTTACGGGTATGATCACAGCGTTATTAGCACAGGGCTACACTACTGAGGAGGCTTCGATAATGGCCGTGTATCTTCATGGAGTTGCAGGTGATATTGCTGCAAATGAATTTTCAAAAGAGGCTATGATCGCAGGGGATATAATTAATAGCCTGGGCAGGGCATTTAAACAACTTGAAATATGAAACGGCTTTTGATCGTTGGTCTTTTATTTTGTATTGGTTTCACCTGTATCGCAAACCAAAAGGATTCTACGGTTTATTTTTTATTGCCGGACAGCGTAAAAGCAGTTTCTTTTCTTGCTGATTTTTCAGTAGCCCCGTTTCAATCTAAGAAAGAGGTGAATGCCGGGATACAAGCAAGCGTTGTCAGACTAAAATTAGAAGCCGATAAGAAGGAAAGAAAAATAGAGTTTGAATTT
>DASVAM010000066.1:0-7184 GCA_036376375.1 Chitinophagaceae bacterium | reverse complement strand
TGTTTCAGCTTTAGTGCATCCTGGCTGTTGTCATCCACCTGGAAGTTCAATTCATTGGCTGCATGGCGTACATTGATCTGGAATTTATCAAGCAGGTGATTCCAGTCCCGTCGATTTTTTTCTTCTATACCTTTTATAATTATGGTTTTCCACGGGGTCGAGCATAGTTGCCCAATCTTTGTGTGCAAACACAGCTGGCAAACTTCTTTTAAGAATTTTATACTGAATAATTCATCGCGACGATAGATCCCCAACCAGTATCGATCATTATAACGATTGAGCCCTTCATAATACGGCAGCTTAAATGGCGGCAATGCAAGCGGCTCTGTTGCTGGCTTACTATTAAAGGCAGTGCCCCTCAACATTTCATAAAGTTCATCGCCGTTTGCCTGCGGGGTATCATAGAATTTGTCACTGTTATCTAAGATTACCTCCTCAATTTTCTTTGACATTGCGGCCACGTCATTTGTATAAGCTACATCCCGCCATTCATAAATAATATTTGTTTTCGGAAAACGAATAAATAAATTCCAGAAATGCTGGACGGTTGGAGATGCCACCCAATTTATATTGCCGGTCAATAAGGGGGTAAAACTTTGATTGCAGTCGCTGATATTTATTTTTAGTCGCGGCTGATAATCGATCAGATCAAAAATATCTTTATACACGCCTTCGCTCAGCCATGTATTGGTTATAAAAACTTCTTCTGCCGGGTAGGAACTGACAATATTTGGATATTCTTCCTTATTCACCTCATAATTGATACCAACCAAATCCAACTCGGCGCACAAATTATTGACTTCGTCAATTGAAACATCTACCAGCAACTGTTGGCGCAATCCGAAACGAACATAGAGAAGTCCTGATTTACCCGCGGCCAATAAAATATTATAAAGATCGCCCGGAGAAATGATGCCACCTTTAAAATTGATCTTAATTGTATTTAAACTTTTCATTATGGCAGTTTCTCAAATATCATGAATTCTTTTTCGAACAAGTGTTCAAAACCTGTAATTTTTGTAAACATCCTTGTCCATCAATCCAAAAGTGAAAACTCTTTTACAGCCTTAGGGAAGTTCCTATTTTCATGATTTGGCCGGCAGAGTTTGAGTAAAGCAAACCGTTGAAGATCGGTGAGCCCCGCCCATTTTTCAATTGACAATCGCCAGCCAAACTCATTCAATTTTACCATAAGGATCTCAGGGATAGAATGGACATCTGACCATAGGGGGTTTTGCCCGACCACTAATGTTTTCGGAGCTTGTCGTGTGTGTTTCTTTATAAGATCTGTCAAATAACCCGTGTACCTGATTATCTCGTCGTCATAATAACAAGGCATTTGTGCAAGTTTAATTCTTTCCTCAGCGCTAAACTTACTCCATTCTGATAGTTTCAGCTTGACACCGGCCTTATCCATCTTAAAACGCACGATCATTGGAATACATCGGATATTTCCCTCCATAAATTCTTCTTCAAATAAGAAATATTCAATATTCGTAATATTCAGGAACTCTGAGACCATTTCATTTTTCATATTCACAAGTTTAAATATCAGGCACTTAATTTCTGGGAAAAATCGATCAGCTCTGTTTTAGACAGTTTATGTTTTAATTCTTTTTCTAATATCTCCTTTACCTCCGGTCTGCAACTGCCACATCCCATCCCCGCACCGGTTAACTGGCACAATTGCAAGTGATCCCTGCATCCTTCGTCTATTCTGCTGAGAAGGTTCCCCTCTCCTACGTTATTGCAGCTACAAACTAATTTTCCGATGACTTGTTCAGGGGCACTACCCGAACGAAGCAGCTGTAATCTCTTTTCACTTAACTCTATTTTATTGTCAATAAGGTTGCGATATTCCAGGAACTCATTTTTATCACCCATCAAAATCGCCCCGATCAACCTGTCGTTGTGGATGATACATTTTTTATAATATCGCCTTGCTTTATCGATAAATATCACTTCTTCATAGGCAGGGTCATCAAGGCACTCTACTTCACCTAATGAGCAAAGATCGGTTCCATGCATTTTCAGGATATTCATGTGCAATGATCCCGTATAGTATTTTGCAATATCGCCGTTCAGGTAACGGGCCACCACCTCAGCCTGTTGTTCGGCGGCCGCAGTGATCCCGTATAAGGCTCCTTTGAATTCAGCAATTTCACCAATTGCAAAGATGTTTGTATCACTTGTTTGCAAATATTCATTCACCTGGACTCCACGCCTGCAATCAATAGCGGCGCCTTTCGCTATTTCAATATTTGGAACCGTACCAATGGCAATAACGATGGCCTGTGCTTCTATTGTCAATCCGCTTTTAAGGCGAATGCCGGTTACTTCCTTATCTCCTAAAAATCTTTCGATCTCGTCGTTGTAATAAATATCAATTCCTTTTGCAACAAGTTCTTCATGCAATAATTGGCTGCCAAGGGGATCAAGTTGCCTATCCATTAACCTTGAAATACGTTGAACAATGGTTACTTCCACATTCGCCTCACACAATGAAGCAGCCATCTCAATTCCCAATAGGCCTCCACCAACAATGACCACCTTTCCCCGTCCGACCGGTTCACTATTCTTACCATTAAAATTTATGTCGTCCAGGCCGGCTTTTGTTTGATTGAAATGAGCTTTGAAATTATCAGCATCCGTGCGGCTGCGCATTGTGAAGATTCCTCTCATTGAAGGAACATCTTTTAACATCGCCGCGCGACTTCCAGTAGCAATCAATAAAACATCATAATTGTGCTCTACACCATTGCTATCGGTTATGACTTTATTCGCTTTGTCAATCTTTTCGATACTAACACCGCGGTGCAATTTTATTTTATGCTCCTGTTCTTCCTTGTCACTCATCTTCACAAGATCGTTCCAGCTAAGAAACCCATTAATATAATCAGGTAATAAGACGCGATTGTAAAACGGAAAATTTTCTTTACTAAAAACCTCAATTTCATCTTCGTTATTTATGGCGCGATATGATTTCACGAATCCGCATGCACCTGCACCTGCACCGATCACTATAATCTTTTGTTTTGGCTTTTTATATAACCCGACCTCTACCGCGCTGAATTTAAAATCGGGCTCTTTGCTTTTTGGGTCAATAAGATTATTGGTTAAATTATTTACACGATTCAGATCGCCGTTTAAAATCTTGCCCCAATGCATGGGCATAAAAACCACCCCACGCTTAATTTCGGTTGAAAGTTTTGCTCTTACTCTTACATTTCCTCTTCTACTCGCAACTTCCACCATCGAGTTCTTTTCAATCCCTCTTTTTACGGCATCTTCCGGATGAATCTCCAGGTAGGATTCACTGATGTGTTGCTTAAGCTTATTAACTTTTCCGGTCTTACTCATCGTATGCCACTGGTCACGGACCCGTCCGGTCGTTAGTATAAGCGGATAGAATTCATTAACAGGCTCACTGTAATTTTCGTCACCAAAAGAGAGTATCTGTGCTTTCTGCGTTGGAGTATAAAATTTTTTGTCGGTGAACAGTCGTGCAGTTCCATTTCCCTGTCCTTCATCCGCCGGGCAGGCATTGATCTCTTTTGTATAGGGCCACTGTATTGAACGCCTTTCTTTTAGAATCGAATAATCAAGATCGCTTATTTCAATGGTTGTTCCCTTTGTAAGTGATGCATGCTCCTTATAAATATCTTCCATATTCTCAAAATCAAATCCGTAATAACCCATCTTTTTTGCAAGCCGGCAAATGATCTCTGCATCGGGTAAGGCTTCACCCGGTGCATCAATAAT
Organism: Chitinophagaceae bacterium; assembly: GCA_036376375.1. GTDB lineage: Bacteria > Bacteroidota > Bacteroidia > Chitinophagales > Chitinophagaceae > VBAS01. Next base: position 3,422 of record DASVAM010000066.1, on the reverse strand, counting down.
CTTTGACAAATGAGAAATATATCTCCCGGCATTTGTCATTGTCCCTTCTTTTTCTGTCCACGCAGCCGCAGGCAATACCACGTCCGCAAACTGTAATGTTTCAGGTTTATTGGAGACTTCCTGCACGACAACAAACTTTGCTTTCTTCAATCCCTCTTCGGCTTTTCGCACATCCGGCAAACTCAATAACGGATTGGTACAAAGTATCCAGATCGCTTTTAACTTTCCATCATTCAATGCATCAAACATTTCCGTCGCCGTTAAGCCGGGTTTCGGATTAATTGTTCCCAGTGGAATTTGCCAGAATCTTTCAACATCATTCCTGTGTTCTTCATTTGAGAGGTCACGATGTGCGGGTAATAAATTGCTCAGCCCGCCCACTTCTCTTCCTCCCATTGCATTCGGCTGGCCGGTCAACGAAAACGGACCAGCACCCGGTTTACCGATCTGGCCGGTAATTAAGTTGAGATTGATCAGTGAAAGGTTTTTATTTACGCCAACCACACTTTGATTGAGCCCCATCGTCCACATGGTGATGAATCCTTTTGCATTCCCAATATAAAATGCTGCAAGACGAATGTCATTTTCACTCACGCCACAGATGGATGCTGCTTCCGGAATAGATCTTTGAAAAACAGTTTTCCGGTATTCTTCAAAGCCTTCTGTATGATCTGCGATAAAATCAACATCAATATTTCCTTCTTCGATAAGGCATCTTCCGATCGCATGATGAAGGGTAATATCGGTACCGGGGTTTAATTGCAGATGGAGATTTGCAATAGAGCATGTTTGCGTCTTGCGTGGATCACTTACAATTATTTTTAAAGCAGGATTTTTTTCCCGGGCAGTTTCAATTCTTCTCCATAACACCGGATGACACCATGCGGGGTTGGCACCGGCAACAAAAATTACATCGGCCAATTCAAGATCGTCATAGCTGATCGGCACGCTGTCTTCGCCCAGGCTCATTTTATATCCAACCACGGCGCTGCTCATACACAATCTTGAGTTGGTATCAATATTATTTGTTCCAATAAAGCCTTTTACAAGCTTATTAATTATATAGTATTCTTCTGTCAGGCATTGTCCACTTGCATAAAAAGCAACTGAATCGGGTCCATAATTTTCAATAAAAGTCTTAAACACTGCGGCTGTTCTTTCCAACGCAACATCCCATGACACCCGTTGCCGCGGTTGACTCCGGTTGAATCGCATTTCAGGATAAAGCAGCCGATCACTTCGGTCATTGACGGTATAATGAAGATGCATTCCTTTACTGCAAAGCATTCCTTTATTTACCGGGTGTGTTTTATCTCCTTCAACCGCAATTCGTCCCTGTGAATCTTTTTTTACAACAATTCCACAACCTACGCCACAATAGCAACAGGTGGTTAGCCCCCCGCCCCTGACGAGGGGTTTTGAAAAACTATTTATTAAATCAACTTTATTCAATTATCACTTATTGTTTTTGATCCTGTTAATCTCCCAAATAACCGGGCCTTCTGTTTTAGCACCCCACTCTTTGGGGCGTTGGGATTTATGCCGCTACCGCCTCATCTAAACGGGTTGCTTCAACCATTTTATTTGTTTTCACTTTTTTGCTCAGCAATCTCACCGCCAGAACAATTAATCCAACTGAAAAGACAGCTCCGCCCAGGTAAAGAAATGCTGTTGCATAAGACATTGACTTAAATAGAAATCCTATGAGCATAGCACCAACATTACCACCAGCACCAACAATTCCTGCTACACTTCCAACGGCTTTTTGATTTACAAATGGAACAATGCTATAGGTAGCACCATTTGCCATTTTTAAACACAACCCAAAGAAAAACATCATAACAATTGCCATTGTGATGCCTCCGGCAACGGAGAATAACATAATGCCAATCCCTTCCAGCAGCAGTAAAATGGCAAGCAGGTAAACTTTTCCATTAAACCCATATCGTTTACCTACTTTATCGGAGATAATACCTCCCAATGCCCTTGCAAAAATGTTTATCCATCCAAAAATGCTGGCCAGTAAGCCAGCCATTATCAATGTTGCTTTATAGTCATCATGAAAAAAACTCGCGGCAAAATTGTCAACGGTGATCTCTACCCCAAAACAAGCTGCATACGCAATCGTCAGGACCCATGTTCGATAATCTTTAGCAGCCAATAAAAACGTATTTTCTTTTTTCCCATTTTGATTGGCCGGTAGCTCCTCAAAATTTCCCGCAGGTGTATCTTTCGTGTACTTCCAATATAAAAAAGCCATCACCAGCAATAAGATCCCGGGAAGGATCATGGCATATCGCCAGCTATCAGCCTTGCTTACCCAACCAACACCCACCAAGGCAGCTGCTATCAGCGGCATAACGATCTGTGTCGCTCCTCCGCCGGTATTTCCCCATCCGCCAGCCACTGCATTCGCAGTACCTTTTATGTTTGGCGCAAACATTACCGATGTATGAAATTGTGTCAATACGAATGATGCACCTATTACGCCGATTCCCAATCGAAATAATAAAAAGGATATATAATCATTCGCCAGGCCGATACACATTACAGGTATCGAACAAAGTATCAATAACCATGTATATACCTTTCTTGGGCCATATTTATCAGTTAAGCGTCCAATGATAAGCCGTGCCACGATCGTTGCACTTACAGCGGCAATGGCGGCATTACCTTTTTGCGCTTTGGTCAGGTGTAATGATTCACTCACCAATGGCATTAGTGGCGCAATGCCAAACCATGCGAAAAAGCAAAAGAAAAAAGTGAGCCACGTAATGTGAAAGGTCTGCATCTGCACACCTTTCAGGGAAAATATATTCAGCTTCGAAAGAGGTTGACTATTTAAAGTTGTCATAATAAAAGTTTGAGTTGAAAAGATGATTTACCTCAGAATTTGTAGCCGATACCGATGCCGGGATTCCATTTACCACTACGCGTTGCTGTTTTAGCATTATAATAAAATGGTACCTGCAGGGCAAGGTGCTTATACACGATAGTAAAACCGAAACCGGCTGTCGGCATGATCGCTGAATTTTTCGGTGCACCTTTTTCAACATTATCTTTCTTAATTCGCATGGTAGGTAAAATGCCAAACCCGTAACTGAACGGCTTCCTGATCAACTTGACTGTTGGTCCTCCAAAATTTACAAAGCCTCCCTGGTTCACATATCCGCCCACCGCCATTCCATCCCAGCCAACAACAGCCGTCTTCTTTGTACCATCCGTTTGACCATTCAATGAATTCAGCATACAGGTTACTACTGTCATGCAGACGAGTTTGATTGTAAGTTTCTTCATACTTTTGTTTTTGGTTTTAAATTGTTACGATTTGAAATCATAGCCCCTTCCGAGCTTCCAATTCGAGTCGGGGCTTTTTCATTTTTATATACTAAGCTGCATTACTACTATTATCTCCTCTTCCA
>DASVAM010000062.1:0-10724 GCA_036376375.1 Chitinophagaceae bacterium | reverse complement strand
ACTTGTTTATTGGATTCTTCCCGAAACAATGTCACTTCGCGGACATGAGTTTACGAATACAGGTGTGATGGGTGCTATTGCAGTAGGCCTTGCAGTCGGTACCCTGATGAGTATCATCACCGAATATTACACTGCCATGGGCAAAAGACCTGTATTGTCGATCGTTCGCCAGTCAGGCACGGGCCATGCGACGAATGTAATTGGTGGTCTTGCCGTAGGTATGGAGTCTACGTTCCTTCCTATTCTGGTATTAGCGGCCGGTATTTGGGGTTCTTATGAATGTGCCGGTTTATATGGCGTTTCAATTGCTGCGGCCGGTATGATGGCAACAACTGCCATGCAATTAGCGATTGATGCATTTGGTCCGATCGCTGACAACGCAGGTGGTATTGCTGAAATGAGTGAGCTGCCAAAAGAAGTTCGCGAGAAAACAGATGTGCTCGATGCTGTTGGTAATACTACTGCGGCAACGGGAAAGGGATTTGCGATTGCCTCCGCGGCGTTAACGGCGCTTGCATTATTCGCAGCGTTTGTTGGTGTATCCGGCATCAGTGGCATTGACATATATAAAGCAAATGTGCTTGCTTCATTATTCGTGGGAGGTATGATACCATTTATATTTTCATCATTAGCGATCCGTGCAGTGGGAGAAGCAGCTATGGCAATGGTACAGGAAGTGAGAAGGCAATTTAAAACCATACCAGGTATTATGGAAGGAACGGGGAAACCGGAGTATGATAAATGCGTTGCCATTTCTACGGATGCATCAATTAAGAAAATGATGTTGCCGGGTGCGATCGCTATTACGTCACCATTGATCATTGGTTTTATGCCGGGTCTTGGTGCCGAAGCATTGGGTGGTTTTCTTGCCGGTGCTACCGTAAGCGGCGTACTGATGGGAATGTTTCAAAATAATGCCGGCGGCGCATGGGATAATGCTAAAAAGAGTTTTGAAAAAGGCGTTGAAATAAATGGAGAGATCTATTATAAGAAATCTGAACCTCATAAAGCATCTGTAACCGGTGACACGGTTGGTGATCCTTTTAAAGATACTTCAGGGCCTTCCATGAATATTTTGATCAAGTTGATGTCAATTGTATCTTTGGTCATCGCTCCCACGCTTGCACAAATAAGTGGTGATGCGGCGGTAACAAAAAAAGTGGAAATTAAATCCGGAACAGAAGTAATCAAAGCAACGCCTGTAACTACTGTTCAATACAAATAATTAAAGAGTCTAATCAGAACCATTACTTAAGTCCTGCTGTTTCTACAGCGGGACTTAGTTTTAAATACCATTCATACACTCATCGTAACCTTTTAACCGTTCATCCGTCTTAATGTTAATCCATGTTAAAAAAAATTAAATTACGTCAACAAATCGTGTTCGTACGAAATAAGTCGTATATTCGGGTCATAAAAGATTAAAATCATGGCAACTACCCGTTATATTAAGCCCACTGAAAGCGAATTGGAAATCTTACAGGTTCTATGGAAAAAAGGTCTTGCAACGGTTCGTGACGTGCACGAAGAATTAGCTGCAATGAAAGATGCTGGCTATACAACCACGCTGAAATTAATGCAGATCATGCATGAGAAGGGATTGGTAAAAAGAGATGATAGCATGCGTACGCATGTGTACCAGGCCGCCGTCAGTAAAGAGAAAACCCAAAAACATCTATTGGGAAAAATGATCGATTCACTTTTTGGCGGTTCTCCGACGCAGCTTGTGATACAGGCGTTGGGAGAACATAAGGCGAGTGAGGAAGAATTGAACAAGATCCAGGAAATGCTGGATAATCTTAAAAACAAATAATAAGATTTTCATTCATGAACCAGGTAAACTTTCTGCAATCACTGGGATGGTCATTGATCAACAGCCTATGGCAAATGGCATTGCTATGGGTAATCTACCAGTTTATTACTCTTTCCTTTCCTACATTAAGACCGGCGAATAAAACTTCCTTGGCCACGGTCTTAACTTTTTCCGGATTTGCGTGGTTTGTTTACACGCTGGTTAGCTCGCTCGTTTCTCAAACAAATTCAATAACGTCATTCTATAATACAGGAGTGATCAGCGATACGGGTTGGAATTATTTTGCAGGAAAAATTTTACCCTGGGCATCCATAGCATACCTCATAATATTAGTGGCCCCCGTTTGGCAATTCATTCGCAACTACAGGTTCGTACGAATGATACGCAGCACCGGGCTTAAGAAAATAGATGTAGCGTGGAGAATGTATGTGAAGAGAACATCAGTAGCGATGGGTATCGCAAGAGATGTAAAGATATGGCTGTCAGAATGGGTGACATCCCCTGTTACCATCGGCTATTTGAAACCGATCATATTGATACCAGTTGCAGCTGTCAATAATTTAACGCCCCATCAGTTAGAAGCTGTTATCCTTCATGAATTGAGTCATATTTATCGGTATGATTATTTCATCAATCTTTTTCTCAGCTTTATTAAAACCATTCTATATTTTAACCCATTTGTAAAACTGTTGGTAAAAAGTATTGAAAAGGAAAGAGAACACAGTTGCGATGAGATGGTGCTGCAATTTCAATATAAACCCGGCGAGTATGCTTCTGCCTTATTGAGATTAGAGCAAAGCAAACACCGGCAAATGGTAATGGCTGCGGCTGGAAAAAATCATGATCTCCTGCACCGTATTGAATCAATTCTTGGCATGAGGAATAAAGGTTGGAACCCGGCAAGACAGTTCTCTGTTGCGCTGCTCACGATGCTTGGCATTACCTTCCTTCATTTTTTTGTAGCGGTAAATGAACAAGAGCCCAGGCAAGGTTCTTACACCCTGTCAAATGAGCTAAGCCCATATTATTTCTTAAATGGTAAAAAAGTTGCGCCTGATAATTTTATAGCAAATGCAACGGACCTGAGACCCGCATTAAAGAAAAAAGCTGCAGCCAGTCGTGTCGAAGATATTTTTCAGGAAGAAACCTCTTTTGCAGAAGAAACAGTTGTTCCGCAGTTCATAAATTATACAACACCGGTGATACCTGAGTTGGCCCCTGAAGAAGAATGTAAAGTAAAAGAAGCGGTAGATGCCACGAAGAAGATCCTCCAGGAAAGTGAATGGAAGATGATGGAAAGAGCTTATGCCGACGCCTTTAGTGCCGCAGAAAAAAACCAGTTGAAATCAGAATATAATTTTGAATTAGTTGACAAAGTGAATTGGAATAAACTCGAAGACCAGCTACGCCTCTCCTATTCTCAGATCAATTGGGATGATGTAAATCAAAAATTAAATACTTCACTTGTTCAAATAAAGCTCGATAGCATTCAGCAGCAGCTCAACCTGAACCTGAAGACCCTGATCACCGTTGAAAAGGCAATGAAAGAAAATAAAGTATGTGCAATCCCTGATACAGACATCACTTTACAGGTTGTACAGGAAAATCAAAAGAAAGCTAAAGAGCAATTGGCGATACTTAAAGCTGCGAGAGTTAAGAAGATCGTCAGATTGTGATCCCTACCAGCAACGGGGACATGCCTGGCTATACCGATTCCCAATTAAGAAGCCGATCATCAGTTCATGAGTACCACGACTAACGGTATTCAAATTTGTAGTGGTAAAGTCATAAGCATACCCAATATTGAATGTATTACTGACATTTAAACCAAGCATGGCCGCATAACCATCCTGGTAACGATAGCTGCCTCCTACCCACATCAGGTCCCGGTATTGAAGTTTAAGGTTCGCTTCCGGTTGAAAATTGCTTTTTGAAGAGTTACTGATATATTTTACCATGATAGATGGGATTGCATTAATATCTTCTGTAAGAAGGAACCGGTAACCGGCATTCAGAAAAACATGGGGCACCAGTTTCCCGGTAGTTTCAAAGGCAGCATCATCTACAAATTGAAGCTTTTGAGGAATCACCTGCTGGGCTGCCAGCCCAATAAAATAATCACGGGAATAAAGATATAAGCCGGCGGAAAGGTCAGGTCTGATTTTAAATAGTTCTCCGCTGATCGCTGATCCGGTTGCAGGATCTATCGGGTCACCACTGCCGCTGAAATCATGCATCGTTCTGTCAATACTTACTTTGGAAATACCCGCTGCAAAACCTGCCGAAAGATTTGTCGTCGGGCTCAATCCGATATGATATGCATAAGAAAGTGTAGAAGTAAAACGATTATAACTGCCGGTCTTATCATTTATAACTGATAATCCAACTCCGTGATGCGGTTCTGCGGCCGTATAATTTTCCCAATAATATTTTCCCCGCGGATTCTGACCGGGAATTGAATAGGACGTAGCCGAAGTTCTGTAATCCTTTTTACCAAGTGGTGCATGAATAGTGAGATAACCGGTCCTTGGAGCGCCCGACAATCCTACCCATTGATCCCTTACACTCATCTTTACATCAACATAATTTTCTATACCGGTAATTGCCGGATTGATGATGTATTGGTTCAATACATATTGGGTGTAATGTGGCTTTTGCTGCGACAAACAATTTGTTGCAATGATTAGAAAAATAATTTGTGCAATAAATCTCTTAACCATCTTATTTTATTTTTTGAGGCTTCTTACCCCTCCTTTGGAGGGGTTGGGAAGGCCTATCTCACAATATCAACATAGCCGGCTTGTTTTTGCCGGCCGTTTTTAGGATCAACAATATAATAGTAAGTACCAACCGGTACCGGTTTTCCATTTACTGTGCCATCCCACGGAGTTGAATAACCTAAAGAACGATACACTAACTGGCCATACCTGTTATAAACTTCGACCGTACAACCGGGGTAGGTATCTAAGGCACTTATCACCCACCTGTCATGGATACCATCTCCGTTCGGACTAAATATGTTTGGAATGGCGGGCTTCTTCAACACTTTCACAAAAACCTGGTCGCTTGTAGCACATCCTTTATCTGATGTTACTTTCAATGTGTAGGTAATATCATCTGCCGGTGATGCAAGCGGATCAGGTGCATTAGGATTGTTCAAGCCTGTTGGTGGTGACCATGAATAAGTAACGGGGAATCCTGCATTCATGGCCGGTGTTAATTGAACAACACCTCCTTCCAATACCACCTTATCCGGTCCTGCATTTGTATTAGGCGTCGGGTTTACAGTTATGGTTTGTTCAATATAATTGCTGCAGCCATTAGTTCCCGTGAACGTGTAGCGGATCGTATGCACACCAGCATTAGCGATAGATGAATTGAACAACCCGGTTGGGCTCACTCCAGGACCAGAAAATACTCCTGTGCCCGGCAATCCATTTGTAATTCCTGCCTGTGTTATTTGGAATGATCCTGCATCAGAACATATTTCACTTATTGGATCGAATTTCAAATCAGGTGTTGCCAACAACGTTATCGTTTTCATTAACACATTCATGCAACTCATACCTGAATAGGAAACCATCCTGATCGTGACAGTCCTTGTTGCCGGGCTTCCAAACTCAGGATAGGTGTGCATATATAATTTTCCCTGCAATGGATCATTGTCAGTTGTTTTGATGGTTGGATCATTTGTCCAGTCCCAATAGATCTCTGTTTTTACAAGACTTCCAAAATCCACCGTGGACGCATCTGCGATCGTTACCATTTCATTACTACAAAGCACATTTGCATTTTGTACTGTAAAGTTTGCAACAGGAATCGAACCGTTTACCGTAAAATTTTGTGAGATCGTATCAGTACACCCATTGTTTGATGTAACAATTAATGTAGCTGTATAATTTCCAACAACCGGGTAACGATGCGTTGGGTTTTGTAAAGTTGATGTATTGGGGTTTCCTGCATTTGCATTGCGATCACCAAAATTCCAATTCCACCCAGCGATATTTCCAGTTGAAATTTTACTTGTATCTATGAATGGCGCAAATGGATCAGTTAAACATATTTCCGGAGTAATAAATCCTGCTTCCGGTAACACATTAATGGAAACAGGTCTTATGATAACAGGGCTTAGGCATCCTTTATTTGTTTCTACCTGTAACGTTACATTATATGTTCCCGGATTTGCATAGTTATGAGTGAATGGTGCAGCGTTGTTCAAAGCTGCATTGCTTCCATCGCCAAAATTCCATGTCCATTTTACAAGGCTGCCCGTATTTACAGATGATCCGTCGGTAAAAATGATATCTTTTGTGGCGCAGGCGGGGGTTGAAGTAACAAAATTTGCAGTCGGCCCTGGATTTACAATAATGCTTTTGGTGGCAAAATTGTTCACCGTTTGACAACCTTGGGCCGATGTAACATGGAGCTTAATAACGTAAGTCCCCGGAGCCGGGTAAGAATATGAAGGGTTAGCCGTATTACTCGTGTTGCCATCACCAAAATCCCAATTCCATCCGGTAACTGTACTTCCCGCCACAGTGCTTTGATCGCTAAAATTTGCCGGTGTACCGGCACATATCTCAGGAGGAGAAGTAAAGGATGCCTGTGGCTCAGCATAAATTGTATTCACATTTTTAGTAGCCGTATTAGTACAGCCATAAAAATTAGTGACGGTGAGAGAAACGTCAAAAGGTCCGACAGAAGTGAAAAGATGAGAAGGATTTGCCAGCGTTGATGTGCCCCCATCTCCAAAATCCCATTGATAGGTTATTACAGGATGGACTGGGTCATTAGACCCGGATTGATCTGTAAACTGCAAATTTGCGTTTGGTAAACAAGCATTGCCAAAAAGAAATGATGCAACAGGTATTTGTTGAACAGTAATGATCCTGGAAAATATTGTGCTTTGACATCCGCTTGCTGTTTCAACCTTCAGTGTTGCATTAAATGTGCCCGTCGTATAAGTATGTACTTGAGGTGCGTTACTTGTTGCAGTCACTATAGGAGAACCATCGCCAAAATCCCAATACCATTTTGCCAAAGTTTGACCAGCGCTTACAGTTGATGAATCGGTAAAATTTATGGGGGTACCAACGCAGTATGGAAGACTTGTTCCAAACTTAGCCTGTGGCAATTGTGTTAGGATAACGTTTTTCGTAGCTGTATCAGAAATACAGCCAACATCTGTGATGACTGATAGTGTAGCAAAATAAGAACCGGGCGCTGCATAAGTATGCGACGGGTTTTGTATGGAAGAAGTTGCCGCATCGCCAAATTTCCAATTCCATTGTGTAATGGTCCGACCCCCGGTGTTTGATGTATCAAAGAAATTAACCGCCGAGGTGACACAACCATTAGAATTAAAATAAAAACCTGCCGCGGGCCGATTAAAAACCTGCAGATCATAATCGATTTCCTGTACACCGCTACAGCCATCCGGCGTCGGGTTATTAGCAATTACTTTGATCGGGTAAGTGCCAATGGCAGTGATATTATATTGCAAAGGAAGACTATATCGATAAACAGTTCGTCCATTTACCACCCAGGTAGAATCAAAGACTGGGCTATTTACCGTGATATCTGCGATGCCCAATGCATTAAGGCTGGCGCCAAATACCCATTGGATCTGGGTTGGCTGGTATGGAAAAACTATTCTAAAATGAAAGGGTGTATTTCTACAAGTAGCCGGGAAGTTTACAGTAGCATATTGATTGATGATACTTACAAATTGATACAGGTCTTTTACATTGGCTCCCGCGGAATAGCCATAAGACTCCGCATCTGCATAACCATAGGCCAATGCATTAAAGCCGGAGTCACTTGTGAGCTTGTGATAACCCTGCGACACACTTGGCAAATAGAGATAGGAGTAAGTTGGATCGCCGGGATGTGTAACCCATGATGCAGGGGAAATGTTGTTACCGTCTAATTTAAAGGATGAGATACCCGTTCCGCCATTTCGCATAATTATATGCAAATGATGTTGCTGGTTCGATGGAGCCGCAAGGTTTGAGCTCACCAATGTTACATTGCTAATATTTTGCTCAACAGGATTCAGCATGATCATATCAGGATCGTACGGTGAAGCATTGCCTGAACATCCCTGGGTAGTGAAATATTGCGCTACACTGATTGGTTCACTCGCTGTTATTACATTGGGAGTAGTAGTTGAGAATTGATAATAATTATTTGTAAATGATGCTGCGGGTATCAATGTTCCATTCAAATACACGTTGGTAGTGGCAGTTTTCCTGATAATGCGAAAAAAATTTGTGGGACGGTTGTAGCTTGGTATGGTCATGTATTTTAAGCCCCATGACCCCGTTGGATAAAGCTGCTGGTATAAATTATCTGATGTTTGAGCTGAAGCACCACAGCCAATTGATATTTTACCACTCCCTGAGAATACAGCAATCCGCTTGCAACCGCCTGTACCAGATGCCACTGATCTGATCAATGAACCAGTAAGATCAGAACCCGTCGTACCACTCAATGTTCCCATTACCTGGTAGATCTGGCCCTTGTTAAGATTGACTGTATAGGTGTTTCCGCCAACCCATCCGTTTTTCGTATTGGAAGCGGGTGTTATCTCAACCGACGTGTTATCCTCTACTGCGATGATGGTGAAATAAGAATTTGAATTTAGCTCATTAGAAACTTGAGTAAAATTTGTTGAATAATATTCTTTACCTAAGACCGGCGTTGGCAGGCAGACTGTCGCCCCGCTCACGGCGCTTCGCGTAATGTAGGCATAAACAACCGAGTTCTTATCAGTCAACACCCGGATCGTACGTCCCGTAAATAATCCTTCATTATTAATAAAGCAGGATGTAGGAACAACAGCTGTAACAACCTGGCCCGCCGTGATTGTACCCGACTGAAGAGTAGCGCCGCCATAAATTTCAACTGAATAGGTTGTAGTAACATCCGAAGTGATATAAAGTGTCATGGTAGGACTGCCGCCCCCGGACATCCCCACATGATAGCTATATGAAATCCAAAATTCCTTCCCCTTATTAGAAAAGTCCTGGCTGAATGATAATGCAGGTACGGCACAGCAAAGAACGCCGGTCAGCAGTTTCTTAAATAGTTTCATTTATCCAATAGTCCTAAAGGTCCAGAAAGGGTTACAAGTTAATAAAAGATGATAAGAAGAAAAAGCGTGAAAGCCAATTCGTGGATCTCTTTGAAAGCGTCTTAGTCCGGTCTTTTTCCGCCCGCCAATCGATATCATTTAAATCAGTTTTATCGGTACGGAAAGCTGCCCCGGAGTTGAACAAAGGGTTTCCTTATAATCAAACGCCTCCGGGACGTAATCTTACGAATCGGTTGGGCATCCACTCGCCAGCTAGCCAGAAAAGGAGATATGGCGGGAGTCCATTCAGCCTAGGAACCAGAAGGACACATTATTAAAAATCGTAACGCTTAACACTAAATAAACTGAAAATTTAATTATTCGTCATTTTGCAATGATTATTAATTAATTAAAGAGCAATTTTGTAGATTTGCCGCCAATCGACACAAATTATCATATTTGGCATGTTATAATGCATAAGATCTAATTCTTGTACTTTCAATAATTTCCGTTTAAACCCATGTTATCAACAGGTTATCAACAAATATATAAGCCAATTATTTTGGCGTAAATTAAATTCGCCTAAATCGCAGAAATAATAAGCAAATTAGCAAAAGAAAAAACAGGTAATTGGGAGCTTATTCTGCCAAAGCAGCCTCCCATTTCAAATATTTTATTGAGACAACTAGACAGAACAGGACCAGACAGAGAGATTGTAGGTTGAAGAAAACACTGACACCGGAATTGGAAAATATAAGCCGGCGACATCCTATAAGTTGGGAACGAGGATCAGGATATCTTAAATGGACCAATGCAAAAAAATACCCCCTGTCGAGCAGGGGGTAACTCAAATTCTTTATTGCCTGGTTTCCGGCGGCGGAGCATGAATATTTGGAGCTTTTGCCGGGCCCCCATCCTCCGGCTTTTTGCAGGTTTTTGGAAGCCGCTTATAGGCATCCTCAGTGGCGGGAACATCATCTGCATCATAACCACAATTTGCGATCGCCGTTTTTATTTCTTCAATATTTGTCCGATCGGTCAGGTATTTAACCGTCACATTTTTTTGACGCCAGTTTACCACTACAGAGGTAACACCATCATATCTTTTGAGGTACGTTTCGATCCTGGTTTTGCAATCATCGCAACCGATCGTTGGCGTCTTGATCTTCGCGGTTTGCACTGCTTTCACCTGCGCCTGGCCGGTTATCGCGAATCCACCCATGGCAAGCAATCCGAGAAATAGTTTTTTCATCAGTAATTTTTTTCAAGTTAATTTATTTCAGAGAGCAAATCTTAATCTTCAAATTTTCTATAATGAATTTAACTTTTGGAGTGTTCACAAGCCTCCCCTTCGGGGAGGTTAGGTGGGGCTAACTCCTTTCCAGCCGGCAGGGTCGTTTTGCCATTTTAACAAAATTTCCTGTTGATCAGACGATATTATTTGTTTTTCCGCTGCAAGCTGGATAAGAGTGGGATAATCTGTGAGGGGGTAATAGGTAACTGAGGCTTTTTGAAACATTTCATTGGCAACCGGAAACCTATAAGTAAAGATGGAAACCATACCGGCAATATTTAGCCCTGCTTCTTTTAAAACATCCACTACCTGCAGGCTACTTTTACCGGTAGAAACAAGGTCCTCCATTACAACAACCTTTTGACCGGGTTCATAAAAGCCTTCAATTTGGTTTCCCAGGCCGTGTTCTTTTGGTTTTGGTCTAACATAGACATAAGGCAGCTTCAATTGATCTGCAACCATGGCACCCCACGCAATACCGGCTGTAGCCACGCCGGCAAGCAGTTCTGCATCGGGGAATTTTTCAAAAACAACATTACAAA
>DASVAM010000047.1:0-6079 GCA_036376375.1 Chitinophagaceae bacterium | reverse complement strand
TTCGATGCTCACAGAAAATATTGATGAATCCGTAAAGGAAATAGCAATCAGGGAGCCGGATTTCTTTAACCAGTTTGAGAATAATACATTAAAAGCAGTCGTGGCAGGAAATGAGATCATTCGTTATAGTTCAGTATCCGCTTCCGCTCCATGGAAATTATTGAATTGCCAGCGTGGCGCTTTTAATACAAAAGCAGCTAAACATGTTGTCCATGATAGTATCGGTAAACTAATGGATCATCCCTACCAGGTTTTCTTAGGTAATCATGAATTGGACCAGGAGATGGTAAAAACAATTGCACGATTGTTTAATGAAACAGGGCTAATGCAAATTTCTTTTGATGGATTGGAAGGTTGCTGGAGTGAAGGCATGGGTGATTATGGCAAACAATTATTTGCCAAAACATGGTTTGATAATTTAAAACCAGAACTGAAAGGAAAAGTAATCAATGATGCAAGTAACCCCGGTCATTATTTCTGGCATATTTATACAAGAATGAACTGGGGCGAACCCTGGTATGCCGGTTTCAGGGAAAGTCAATTACAATTAAGATTAAAGAATCAACAATTTTATCGTCGGAATCTGATGCCTTCCATGCTTGGCTGGTTTAGCCTAAAACCTGAAACTTCACTGGAAGACATTGAATGGATGCTTGCCCGTGGCGCTGGTTTTGATGCAGGCTTTGGTTTATCAACAAGCATCGAAGCGATGAAAAAGAATGGACGTATAGATGAAATACTGGCAGCAATTAAAACCTGGGAAACGGTACGGCAAAAGGGGCTTTTTACAGAAAAGCAGAAACAAAAAATGCAGGATACAAAGAATGAACTTCACTTAGAAGCGGGCGATAATGGAGAGTATTTGTTATCACAAATTCATAATACATTTTATGTGCACGAACAAAAAGTAAAGCAGCCCGGTGAGCCAACCTTTTCAACGTACGAATTCAACAATGCCGGGAAATCACAACCAGTATCCTTTATTGTTACGATGCCTGCAACTAAAGAAAAGGATGCTGAGGTTAGTTTCGATGATCTGAGGATCGCCATCAACCAGCAGGATGTTTTAAGCCTCCCGGTTCATCTTAAGCAAAAACAGATATTATATTGTGACGGCACGACGATAAAACTTTATAGCAGCCAGTGGCAATTAATTCAAACTATTGAGCTGAATAGACCTTTGCCCTTATTAGCTACAGGAAAAAATGAAATCCAATTCGACGGTAAATATTCCGGCGAAAATGGAGCGAATGTAAAAATTGAAATAAGGGTAATGGGAGCTGGCGAAATATTGCGTTAATGAACAATAGTGAAGGCAATAAAATAGTTGGTCGGCAAAATGTTCAATTCCGGTACGCAAGTTGAGGAACATATAATAGTATGTGGTCCAGAATTTAAATTGATCCGATCCCAAAAGACGAGTTGTGATTTTACAGCTTGTAACAAAAGTCCACCAATTCCATTCGGTGGCCTTTTGATAGTTTGCCAATACGTACTTAGTTGTTCTGCTTCAACAAACGCAGTTTATTTTGCCGCCATCCCTACAGTTCCTGCCAGAAGTCCCGGAACAGTTTGAACGCTGCTGAGACTTCCATCACCCGCAACTTCAAAAACACTGATCGTATTTGTTCCTGCATTGAGCACATAAAGAAATTTTGAATTTGCACTCAATGCCGCATCGATTGGTGAACTCCCGGCACCCGTAGTCCCCGCAATTGCCTCCAGCACCGTAAGGTCGCCTTTGCCTGTTGCATATGACGAAACATTACTGCTACCCGTGTTCGTGTCATAAACATATTTTCCATTGTTTGTGATCACTACCCAGCATGCAGCCGTTTGACCGGCGCCAACAGATCCTTCAATTAGCTCAATCATTCCATTTTCACTCACGTGATAAGAAGAAAGTGCACTGGCGCCAGGCGCGCCTCCAGCAGCTTCCGAAACATAAATAATACCCTGCTTACCC
The DNA here is from genome assembly GCA_036376375.1 of Chitinophagaceae bacterium. GTDB lineage: Bacteria > Bacteroidota > Bacteroidia > Chitinophagales > Chitinophagaceae > VBAS01. The sequence goes on along the minus strand of DASVAM010000047.1, from coordinate 4,113 downwards.
ACAGCAAATCCAAATGGAGTTGGTGTAGACGATGTGATTGAATGCATCATGGCCGGTTTATCCATTGCATCTATTGTATAAGTGATAATTTTATTGGTCATCTTTTCAGTAATGATTAACACTGCGCCATCAGCAGTAAATGAAACCTGCGCCGCACCAGCAGCAGATGAACTGAGCGGTTTAGTTGATCCGGCAATCGGAGCTAATGTGCCATCATCCCCAAGGCGAAAACCAGAAATATTACCACTGCCACCCGCATTCAAAACATATACGAGATCGTCGTGCACTGTGACACTTATGGGCATCATCCCACCCGAAGAAACTGTGGATTGCCATTCCAATGATCCTCCTGACACCGTAAATGAGGTAACCGAGTTACTACCGGCATTTACCGCAAGCAACCCTGATTTGTCCTCGGATAACACGACAGCTCCCTGGCTGCCAAGACCGCTTCCGGTTCCATTACCACCGGTGGAATATGAACTACTGAAATTGATATGGCCCGAAGCACTGCGGGAATAAACAAGCACCTGGTTTCCGGATGCCTGGTTACTTAATGTGTAAACGTAACCAGCTATACCTGCTTTTGCATCCGCAGCGAGCGATCCACTTCTTACTGTAGCGGGTTCATCGGATCCCGGTGAGTTTATTTGTTTTTTACAGGATAAACAGAACACAACGGCCGCTGCTATTACAATTAATTGTTTGTTCGTTTTCATAATAATTGTTTTAATGATAAAGAAATAGTTATTATTCCACCGCAATTAGTTAAGGCAAAAGCTATCCCCTCAGCAATCTGCTGTCAAAAAATAAATTTCATTTTGTATTAGTTCGATGATCTGGTAAGAGCTAACCGGACACCGGTAGTTTTCAATTGTAATTCGCCCATACCCATGCCCTTTAGTGGAAGTTGGGTATAGGGATTGATTCGAAGACTGGTTCGTTTCCCGATGCGTTTTTCATAGCCAATTGAAAAATCAAAAGAGCCAGCAATATAACTTCGCCGGTCTTTATAAGTTGAATACATCATGCCTTCCGTGCCATTATGCATAGTATGATAACTGTTATCTTCCCTGAACAAAACATAAGATGAAAATCCAGCTGATGCAAAAAGGCGATGCTGACTTTTGCTAAAGACATCATAACGGAAATGTATTGGTATTTGTAATAAATCCGTGGTGCTTTTTACATCCATTAATTTCATATCAGCAGGCATCGCGCCAGCCATATTCTTCAAACTAAAATATTGACCCGCGGTTTCATAATTCTTATTGGAGCGAAGCAATCCTGTTTCTACAGACATACGGTCATTAAATCGCCACCCGGCAACCAGGCCATAATCAGCGCCTGCCCTGCTCATTTCCTGGCTTTTGATATTAGTAAATCCTACTCCCCCGGTCAAACCGACATACAAGCCACGGATTGAATTTTTAACCTTATTTGTGTTGCCCGGACCAGAAGCATTCAACGCGATATCTGGCCTCTTTTTAATCTGCATATCGACAGAAGGAATGTCAGTTCGTTCAGTAGTTAAGGTTTGGTTTTCCATCCCGAAAAACATGATATCATTGAACTGATCATCATTTGACATAGATGAAATAATATCAGTTGGATGTTCCGAAAAAACCGGACCAGGCCTTTTAGTTTGTTTATCATTGTTGCGGGTAGCCTCGTGCAATTGTATTTTTAAAATATCCTCAATTTTGTCCTGGCCTCTATTCACATCCAGGTTTGGATGATTTGTTTTTGGGTTGGCACGTTTGTCTGATTTTGATACCATTAACTCTTTCTCTTCATTTTGACGAATTAAGTTATGATCAGGGCGATAGCGTGAAAAAAAATCTGCAAGGAATAAAAAAGCAATCAGAAGAAGTACCATTCCCATCCATTTCTGATGATTTTTTCTTGCATGTTTCTTAACCGGTGATGGAAAACCATCAAGCTTTGAGGCGATCTCTTCCCAGCGGTCACCGGGTGGCTTTAATGGATATTCTTCGGATGCCTTTTTAAATATATCATTATGATCTGTAAGCTGCATACTTGTATTGTTCAGTTTTATTAATACGGCCTTGCAAGATAGTCTTCGCTCTTGCCAGGCCGGATCTTGAGGTGCTTGTTGATATGTTCATCATATGGGCAATCTCACTATGGCTATAGCCATCCACCACGTGTAAATTGAAAATGATTCGATAGTTTGGTGGCAGTTGTTTTACCTGGCTTATTAGTTCCTTGTATAAAAGCAATACATCAGCATTATCAGATTTGTCTGTTATATCCCATACGTCGTCCGGAATACCACCGATCTCCGGAAGCATATTGTCCTTTCTCAACTCATCGATAGCGCAGTTAATCATTATTCTCTTAAGCCATCCCATTAAAACTTTTTCTAAATTCTCATCACTTTCTTTTTTAAAACCATTAAAATGATTAAAGGCTTTCATAAAACCATCTGTCACTACATCTTCTGCTTTTTCATAGCGGTAGATATAACGAAATACAATTTTCAACGCGTAGCTGCGGTAACCATCATAAACCATGCGCTGGTATTTTGGGTCACCATCGATACAGCCCTGTATGATCACGTTTAAATTTTCCAACACGATCGCTTCTGATTATACGGTACAGGCAGCCCATCTTTGGCTTTTCTGCCCTTCTTCTCTATTAATATAATACGGAATATTGGGAAAAACGCTGCAAAAATTCTACCTGACAACAGCATTTTGGCAACAGTCTGACCTGGTAGATTGTCTTCAATGGGCTAGTTATTTGTTTAAGGCGTTTATCTGCCGATGTTTATATATCGGCGAAACATTGCTAAAACCTGGTAAACATCCAACGCCGTGGGATCGTATTTTTTTGATTTTTGGCAATTTATGAGGAATCGGTGAGATAGAATATCTACACCCTTACCCGCAAGGTCTGATTTGTGATCTAAACGCAGTTTTCGCAAAGGGTCTTGAGATTTGCTTTTACATTTGTAGAACTACACTTAAGAACAAACTAATTACTTATGATCATTGCCATTCTGATCATCTTTATTCTCGGCTATGTGGCCATCACGCTGGAACATGGAATTAAGGTCAATAAGGCAGCATTGGCTTTGGTGACAGGTGTTCTATGCTGGACAGTATATGTTTCAATGGTCAGCGACAAAGAAATTGTAACTCATCAGCTGAGAGAACACCTGGGGGAGATTTCCGAGATCCTGTTTTTTTTGTTGGGTGCAATGACAATCGTAGAATTGATCGATGTGCATGATGGTTTTAACATTATATCATCCAAAATCAGACAGACAAATAAACGCAAACTTCTTTGGATCATATCTTTTATCAGTTTTTTCCTTTCACCAATAATCGACAACCTCACAACGACTATTGTAATGGTAACGTTGATCAGGAAATTGATAGATAACCATCAAGACAGGTTGCTCTTTACGGGCATTGTTGTGATCGCTTCTAATGCAGGTGGTGCCTGGTCGCCCATCGGTGACGTTACAACAACCATGCTTTGGATCGGAGGTCAGGTAACGGCAGGAAACATCATCATTAGCTTATTTCTTCCAAGCCTGGTATGTTTGATCGTACCGTTAATATTTGTTTCAAGGAGAATGACTGGCTCAGCAGCCAGACCAGAACAACAGGATACCAATAAGCTGTCTGAACTTTCGTCGGGACAACAATACATCGTCCTTGTTACCGGGCTTTCAATTTTGTTATTAGTTCCGGTTTTTAAAACAACCACAAATCTACCTCCCTATATGGGTATTATCATAGGGCTTGGTATTCTTTGGATCATTACGGAAATTATGCATGGCAATAAAGACGAAAGTGAAAAGGGTATCTTATCCGTGAGCCACGCCTTGCGAAAAATCGACACACCAAGTATCCTGTTTTTCCTTGGAATATTATTAGCGGTAGCGTGCCTGCAATCAACCGGGATACTGAATTCAGCAGCTGAAAAGATGTCTGCTGGTATTCCAAACGAAAAGGTGATTGTGCTTGCGCTGGGTTTACTGTCTGCTATAGTGGACAACGTTCCTTTGGTTGCAGGTGTTCAGGGAATGTACGATCTGAATCAATATCCGACAGATCATTCATTCTGGGAGTTTCTTGC
>DASVAM010000162.1:0-3839 GCA_036376375.1 Chitinophagaceae bacterium | reverse complement strand
TTGAATTTCGTAGCCATGATGAAAAATGTAAGGATCAGGAATGCCACATCCACAAACGGGGTCATATCCACGAATGTACTCTTCTTCGGTATTTTAACGCTGGGCATGTTTTACAATTTAAATTGAGATTCAATGTTTCATGTTTTCCATAACTGGAATTGTCTCTTATTTGTAAAGAGATGCAAAGCTTTGGGTAAGTGTAAAACCTGATTCATCAATACCATACGTAATTGCGTCGATCTTGGTGGTAAACACGTTGTACATGATAAGGGCTACCGCTGATGTACCGATACCAAGTGCCGTGTTATACAGAGCTTCTGAGATACCGACAGCCAACTCAGTTGCAGCACCGGCACCGCCACCTGCGTCACCAAGCGCAGAGAATGAACGGATCATACCCATTACCGTTCCAAGAAGGGCGACAAGAGTACCAACTGAGGTGATGGTAGAAAGGAAGACAAGATTTTTCTGCAGCATAGGAAGCTCCAATGCCGTTGCTTCTTCCACCTCCTTTTGAATAGCTAAAACTTTTTGATCTGTAGAAAGTTCATTGTTCGTTGTCATTTCCTTATAACGACGGAGACCTGCACGCATTACGTTTGCAACAGAACCACGCTGTTTATCACATTCTGCAATAGCCGCATCAACATTTCTGTTGGCTAAATGATACTGTACTTTACGGATAAAATCAGCAATTGAACCGCTGCCCAGCGCTTTGCTAATAGTCAGCAATCTTTCAATTGAAAAGGTTACCACCATCAGGAACATACCAATTAACAGCGGCACGATGATACCACCTTCATAGATCGCATTCATTGCTCCTTTAGGCTTTTGGTGGTGCGGCCAGAAACCACCTGCCGGATCCGGCTTTTCAAATCCGTCAGGGTTACCGAAAATAAAACGCCAGATACAGTAACCAGCGATGATACAAATAATTGGGGCAAGCCATGAAATGGCATTACTGCTTTTCTTTGCTTGTACTGAAGTTGCTTTCACACTTGCTGTTGCAGTCGGTTTAGTTTCCGCCATGATCTTAGTTTTTAGTGTTTAAGTTTTTAAAAGATAAATTCTAATTTTTTCAGGGACACAATTCTAATGAAAAAAAAGTTAAATGCTCCAATGCCCCGCAAAAATTTTTAACCAGAGCGTTACAAGTTAAGGATTTTTTGTTCCGGAACAAGAGGCTCTTACATTTTTACGGCCTGCACAAACAGGGGTTAGTACCGGGCTTCCGGGGACATGAAATTGCTACCCGGTTAATCAAGTGAGATCATTCATAACGAAGCGCCTCAATGGGATTCAGCCTGCCGGCTTTTAATGCCGGATAAAGACCAGCCAATAAACCGGTAACCGAACAAATAACGATCGCCAATATGACCCAATTCCAGGGAACAACAAATCCTGTATTGATCGCGATGGAGATAAGATTTCCAATTAAGATCCCAAATATAATTCCAAGCATGGCCCCCAGTACACTAATAATTATTGATTCGACAAGAAATTGAATTCTTACTGTTTTGCTTTTCCCGCCAATCGCTTTTACCAATCCGACTTCCTTGGTTCTCTCAGTTACCGCGACCAGCATGATATTCATCAGGCCAATGGCCGCACCGATCAATGTAATGAATCCAATGACAATGGCAGATAAGGAGATCATGCCAAGGCTGTTCATTGCTTTTTCTGCAACGCTGTCATTGCGGTCAAGAACAAAATTATTTTCTTCGGTAGTGGCCAATTTTCTAACGGACCGAAAAACACCCTCTGCTTCACCCATGGCTACCTGCACGTTTTTTATATCATCGGTCATTACTGCTATTACATAACTCATTCCAGAGCTGAATTGACGATGCACATTTGTATAACTTGTAAAAACTCTGTTATCCAGGCTCATCCCAAATGAAGAACCCCGGCTATCCAGCACTCCGATCACCCGGTAGGGAATATTCTGTACCCTGATAATTGTATTGACAGCCCTGTCGGGGTTTTCGCTGAACAATCGTTTCGCAACATCATAACCAATAATACAAACATTTCTCGCCGATTGAACATCTGCCAGGTTGAGGTTCCGTCCCGCTCTTAATTTATATCCATTCAGAAGCAGGTAATTCTCATCTCCACCAAATAAGAAAACGTTCGGGCTTGTTTTTTTTGACTCATAGGAAATGATCGCATTTCTTGTCGCAAATACCGATAACCCTTTTGAAGAAGGGAACCGGAAGTTCTTTACGAACGTTTCTGCTTCTTCCTTTCTGATGATTTTTCCAAGGTTTGATTTCTTTTCTTTCTTACTTCCTTTCTTTTCTTTCTTTATTTCAGATCCGCCACCACCGAAGCGAATATTTCTGTCTTTATAACGGATCGTAAACCCGCTGGCGCCCATCGTGGAGAAACTTTCTGTGAACTTTTGATTGATCGCTTTAATAGCAGTATTAACAACCACCAGGGCGGTAATCCCTAATGCAATGATCAATACTGTGAGTACCGTACGAAGCATATTACTTCGAACAGAACGGAACGCAATTGATAAGATATCCGTGTATTTCATTATCTAAATGCAAAATAACTAAGTCAGCCAATCCAAAGTTATAAAATTTGACAACTGGTATTTACATAAAAAAGGGCCCGGCAGAAGGGGCCCTTTTCAACGGGATTAAGACTATTTTTCAGGATTCAGTGCCTGGTCAATTCTTTTTGCAATATCCTGCAAATGATACTTGCTCATTGGATCTGTAATGGCAGGTGTCGCTGCAGTCACCTCTGCTTTTAAAGCCGTAAGATGTGCCCTCACCAGGCTCTTAATATCTGACTTATCAGTATTTACAGACGGAGCCAAACTAAAACCGCCACCAGGCGTGATAGTGGTAGTTTGAGATGGGTTTAATAAATTATTCAAAATATTGACGTAGGATTTTTGCAGATTGCGGCGGTAAACATCGATCGTCTTTTTGGTGCTCAATTCTGACCAGATACCCTTCTTAAGATCGCTGAAAAGATCGGTCATTCTATAGGTATTATTGCCAAGTGCTGTTTCAGCGTTTATTAATTTGTTCAATGTGTTTGCACTAAAAAAGCGATTCAATGTATTGTCCTGTATATTTCCAATAACAGTTAATGGACTAGCGCCTGTCCTTGAATAAATATCACTGCTGATCAACCAGGTTGGTGTCGTAAATAATTGTTGATTTATAAATGCAACCGCCTCCGCCTGTTTGGCCTTTGGAGCAAACTCATAAACAGGCTCTGAATCTTCGACCACCCGTGGCGTTTTATAGATACCTCCTACATTTCTTGCCACATGGGTTACATAGCGGTTGAATTGACCTGAAACCTGGCCATAAATATCGAAAAGATTGGTATAATCTTCATTGTCCTGCTTTGTCCATTTCAGTAATTCGGGAACGATCCGCTTGAGATTTTTGATACCATATTCGCTTGCTTTTACTGAGTTGTCGCCCAGGTCCTCCGTTTGGGAACGCGGATCATCCTGGTTACTTTCGCCATCACCCCACCACAGGCGGCGATCTTTTAATTTCTCCCGTGTCCATTGATTGAGCTTTCCTTTTTCGGCTTCAGGAGATTTGAATTCAGGGAATAACCGATAACCCCATTCAATAGCCCATTTATCATAGTCACCGATACGAGCCTGCAACTCCTCTCCATTTAAACCATCTTCTGGTTGCGCCACATAATTGAAACGGGCATAATCCATGATCGAAGGTGTATGACCATTTTTGGCAACCCATTCCTTATTTCTCAAATTCTCGACAGGCACTGAAGAACTCGAACCAAAATTATGACGAAGGCCCAATGTATGACCCACTTCATGGGCAGACACAAAG
>DASVAM010000001.1:0-5455 GCA_036376375.1 Chitinophagaceae bacterium | reverse complement strand
ATTTTATCGGAAGGTCGCCAAGTTACGGTACCGATGTTTGATGCGCTGGCTGATGTTTCCCTCCATAATGAACCGATCCGCCCACCAAAAGATGAAGTTTTTACCAATCTGAATGCAACCTCCTTTGTGTTCGCATCAGTTTAGCCTTTCCTCATAGGCTAAAATCTCTTTAGTGTTCATCATGTCAAACTTATTACAATCAGGCACCGGTATTTTGAACGATACGAAAAATTCGGTGTGCTGGCTTTTCCCCTTTTTGTAGTGATTACAATTACACCCAATCCTCCAGGGGCCCCGTATCCGGCGGCTGCGGATGCATCTTTTAAGACAGCGATCGATTCAAAATCCTTCGCGTTCAAAGTCGCCATGTCACCTGCAGGAATTGGAACCCCATCTGCGATAAATAGGGTTGCGCAAACGCGTCAGTGATTGAATGAAAACCGCGGATGTTGAGATTCGAATTAGTACCAGGCTGCCCGGATGCCGAATTCACTAAGACTCCCTGAGCCCTTACCTGCAGGGCCTGATCAAAAGAGCCGACGGGTACTGTCTCAACTACTTTAGACCTCATTGTTGTAGCAGATCCTACGGATTGCGATCGCCTCCGTTTGGAATAACCTGTGACAACTACCTCTGTCAAAGACTTTTCCACAGCGGACATTGTCACGTCAAACACAGTCTTTGAACTTAAAGCGACCTCTACAGAATCCATGTTTACTAAAGAAAAGACCAATGTTTTTGCGGTAGCAGGAACTAGCAGTGCATATGAGCCGTCGTCCTTTGTAACAGTACCAATAGTGGTACTTTTTATTATTATAGAGACATTCGGTAATGGATTTCCCTTTTCGTCAGTTTACCTTGCCAGTAATTGTTCGGTCCTGAGATTCTATAATTAGAACAACTCAGTGAGGGCAAAAAAACCATTCATTCTACTGCATTACCACCCAACAGAATTTAATTTTTCTTACCAAATGCAAAAAACTCCCATTTTAATGAGAGTTTTCTAAATATTTATCTCTGATAATTGTCCTTGATCAATTAGCTCCGGTCCCTGCTTCCCAAAAACAACATTATGTATTGGACAAGTGTAACCACTGCGGCCAGTGCTGCCACTACGTAAGTGGTAGCAGCCCATTTCAATGCGTCTTTTGCCTTTGGATATTCAGCATTATTTGTGACATTGGTTGTTTCTAACCAGGCGAGTGCCCTTTTACTGGCGTCAAACTCAACAGGGAGCGTGATAAGAGTGAATAAAACCGTAACTGCCATCATAATGATACCTACCAACAACAATGTTGTATTTCCTGAGGCTGCCATAATCACTCCTATTAATAAGACAATATTTACAAGATTCGAAGTTAGCTGGACGGCAGGTACCAGGCGACTTCTGAGCATTAGCCAACTGTAGGATGTGGCATGCTGAACCGCGTGGCCACATTCATGTGCTGCCACGGCTGCAGCGGAGATGCTGGTGCCCTGGTAAACTTCCGGACTCAGGTTAACTGTTTTGTTCATTGGGTTATAGTGATCGGATAAAAATCCCTGGGAAGTAGTGACCGTCACGTCGTAAATTCCATTTTCCCGCAACATTTTTTCCGCTATTTGTTTTCCACTCATACCATTGGCAAGAGGTATTTTGCTATACTTTGAAAACTTGCCTTTGAGTACCATTGAAACCACTAAACTGAGACCTACAAACAACAAAGAGACAAGCATAATTTCTGGTGTCATATTAATTTGTTTTAAAAGAAATTATATCAAAGCTAGTTCCATTTTTATTAAGTGAAAAAAAGTCAACTTCTTTTTAGGTTTTACAGTCTTTTTGACATCCAAATATAAATGTTGGAATAAGTCCAAGATTATGTGGTCAAGCAACGCATTAATCAAATTATGGTTGTAAACAACTGTATTTCAATAATTTAGTTATTGTCCGGGAACTTGCATACACTACCTGGAAAACGCCATAAGTCAGCCTAAAAGTTATACACAGCTAAAAAAAATTATTTTGAAATGTGAGTCAGAATTGTAACTTAGTATCAGAATTTAATGGGTTAGTAAGTAAGGGGGTCAATCGATAAGATTGGCCCTTTTTACTTCTAAGCTCATTCATTAAATGCGGATTTTATTTTCAATTCTTCTACCATCCGATAATCAATCGATCGGACTTATTTTTTCACAGATTACTTTTATATAATCAGGACACGGATATCGACGAAACCCTAACTTTATTTTTATGAGTAAAGTAAAAAAGGCATTTTTCTGTCAGCATTGCGGATATGAAAGTGTGAAATGGATCGGTCAATGTCCATCATGCAATCAATGGAACAGTTTTGTCGAGGAAATAATACAAAAAGATACTTCCAAAAATAATGGATGGGATAACTATCATGAGTCAAATGAAAGAATTAACAAAACAATTCAGCTAAGCGAAATAAAAAGCAGCGAAGAAAAACGTTTACGTACGGAAGATGAAGAATTGAATCGTGTATTAGGAGGTGGGATTGTGCCGGGAAGTATTATACTGGTAGCAGGAGAACCCGGTATCGGCAAATCAACTTTGTTCTTACAAAATGGTCTAAAACTGTCGAATAGAATAGTACTTTATATAAGTGGTGAAGAAAGTGAGCAACAAATAAAAATGCGTGCAGACCGGTTAAAAATTTCGAATGAACGTTTTTTTTTACTAACTGAAACATCCACGCAGATCATCTTCCAGGAAATAAAAAAACTAAAACCCGACCTGGTAATTATTGATTCAATTCAAACGTTACAAACACCCTATATTGACTCATCTCCCGGCAGCATATCCCAAATACGCGAATGTGCTGCGGAATTTCAGCGTTTTGCGAAAGAAACAAATACACCCGTTTTCTTAATTGGTCATATTACAAAAGAAGGGGCCATTGCCGGACCTAAGATCCTGGAGCATATGGTGGATACTGTTTTGCAATTTGAAGGCGACCGCCATTATGCCTATCGCATTTTACGAACATTGAAAAATCGTTACGGCAGCACGTCAGAACTTGGGATTTATGAAATGACCGATGCAGGAATGCGCGCGGTAACAAATCCCAGTGAAATTTTAATTACCCAAAAAGAAGACCAGCTAAGCGGTATCGCAATTGCCGCCACAATCGAAGGCATTCGTCCATTATTAATCGAGATTCAAGCGCTGGTTACGCAGTCTGTTTACGGAACTCCGCAACGCACTGTCAGTGGTTTCGATCTTCGCAGGCTACAATTGTTATTGGCAGTATTGGAAAAGCGCGGCGGTTTTCATTTTGGCGTAAAAGATGTCTTCATTAATATTGCCGGCGGATTAAAAATTGAGGACCCTTCAATCGATCTCGCTGTTTTATCGGCTCTTTTATCTTCTTATGAAGACACCACGTTGCCGCAGCATATTTGTTTTGCTGGTGAAGTGGGATTAAGCGGTGAGATAAGGGCCGTAAATAAAATAGATCAGCGAATAGCGGAAGCTGAAAAACTCGGATTTGAAAAGATCATCGTTTCAAAATACAACCAGAAAGGCCTGGCCAAACAAAAATTCAATATTCAAATAGTGACAATGGGACAGGTTGAGGAACTTTATCGTTATTTATTTTAGTTTAAATTGCTAAACTGTTCAATCGTTATATGGTTGTTGAATAAAAAGGAATCTTATAACAATATATCAGTTAACCATTAAACCATTTTGTTCTCATTAAAAGAAATAAAAGAATCCTTATTATATGTGGTCTTCCCTCATGTTTGTGATGGATGCGGTAGTGACTTATTGAATATTGAAAGTCGTTTATGTATCCGTTGTCTCGCTTCATTACCTGAAACAAATTTTGAAATTTATCCAAATAACCCGGTTGAAAAAGACTTTTGGGGACGATTACCACTACTACATGCATCCGCTCATTTATATTTTACAAAAGAATCACTTGTTCAACACCTGATGCATCAATTGAAATACAAGGGGAATAAAGATCTTGGATTGCAATTAGGAAGGTTAATGGGAAATGCTTTAAAGAATGCAGCTCGCTTTAATGAAATTGATGTATTGATCCCCCTGCCTCTCTTTCCATCAAAAGAAAAAAAGCGGGGTTATAACCAGGCCAACATACTTTGTGAAGGAATATCAGAAATTTTGTCGCTACCTGTTTTAACGAATGTAATATCAAGACCGCAGCACACCGAAACACAAACCAGCAAGGGACGAATTGAGAGATGGAAGAATATTGAAGGTAAATTTCAACTTATAGATCCCGCACCAGTTCAAAATAAGCATATATTACTGGTGGATGATGTGGTTACAACGGGCGCGACTCTTGAAGCGTGCGGGAACGAGATCCTTACTGCGGGAAATGTAAAATTATCTGTTGCCACTCTTTGTGTTGCTTCCCGCTAAATGGCTAAGAGGTAAAAGAGAAAAGGAGAAAAAAGAGTTCTGGAATTTGCTCCTTGTGACTTCTTCTCCTTTAGTCTTTGGAAGCTTGTGGAATTGAGATCCTCACTGTCGAAAATGAAAAATTATTCACCGCCATTCTTGTATTGCCTCCAGCTAAGAGGTAAAAGGGAAAAGGAGAAAAAAGGAGCGGCCAATGGACTTTTCTCCTTGTCTCTTTTTCTCCTTTAATCTCTTAGTTTTTCAGATTCTTCGTTTTATTTTTGAGGTCAATGAAGAACCTCCTGTTTATTTCAATATCCATGCTTATCCTTTTTTATTCATGCAAGAAGGAATCTTTTATTACTAGCCCGGATGCCGTGGTAACACTTTCCACTAATGAAGTAAAATTCGATACCGTTTTTACCACCACAGGTTCCGTTACACAATCTTTTAAAATAATTAATGAAAATGATCAAAAGCTTCGGCTTTCATCAGTTAAACTAATGGGAGGAAGCTCGTCTTTTTTTAAAATAAACGTCGATGGCGTTGTTGGACCGCAGGTCTCCAATATCGAGATCAACGCGAACGACAGTGTGCACGTATTTGTTTCAGTAAGTGTCGATCAAAATACGGCCAATATTCCCTTTGTTGTCACGGATAGCATACAGGTAGATTACAATGGAACAAGTCAACAGGTAAATCTGGAGGCATGGGGGCAGAATGCATATTTTTACCGCGACAAAAAAATTACGACCGATGAAATTTGGAACAATGATCTGCCTTATGTGATCCTTGGATCTTTGACAATCGATACAAATAAAAAACTGACGATCAACAAAGGTTGTCGCATCTATGTGCATGCAGATGCACCGATAATTGTTGATGGCACATTGGAGGTGAATGGTGCAAAGGATACTGTTGACCGGGTGGAATTTCGTGGCGACAGACTTGATGTACCTTATAATGATTTTCCTGCAGGATGGCCAGGCATCTATTTTAGAAGTACGAGCCAGGAAAATGTTTTTAACTATACTGTTTTAAAGAATGCTTACCAGGCATTGGCGGTAGTTGATCCTTCTG
>DASVAM010000713.1:0-3022 GCA_036376375.1 Chitinophagaceae bacterium | reverse complement strand
TCTTATTTGGCAAAATAATACCGGCACTAAAAAAGAGATCATTTCAACGGATTCTCAAAAACGGGATAACGTCATTACAGAAAATAATGACCAGACGAAAACCAATGGCCATAAAAACAATACTCCTGCTGCCAGCTATCAAACTGACAAATTAAATACAGAAGCATCTACAAAAATTCCCGCTGTTAATTCATTTGACCGCCCAATAGATCAGGAAACTGGTGTGGACGCTCCCGTTGCAAAAGTTGGGAAGAATAAAACAACTAATCCGGAAGTGAAGAAAACTGTTCAGGCTGACCAAACTATTGACAACTTAGTTAAGAATACAGAACCTGAAAGATCAGTAATTGAAAAGCTGACAAAAAATGAACCCGAGCCGGCCACAGCAGAAAGAAAAGATTTGACAAAAGAATCGGTAACCGAAAAAACGCCTACTGAAAATAATAAGCCTGAAAGCAACAAGATTGAAGAACAAAAAGAAACAACAAATGAATCTAAACCCGTTGCCATTGAAAAAACCGATGCTAAAAAGCAGAAAAAAAATGGCAGTTCATTTGCCAACAACTTCTTTGTTACTGTTTCAGCAGGGCCAGATCTGAGTGGAGTTGGCGGAAACGCGGGTGAGGTAAGATTGGCTTATGGCGCCGGTATCGGTTACCAGGTCTCAAAAAAGTTTTCTATCAGGACCGGCTTTTATGCGGCCCGAAAAGTTTATACGGCCGATCCTGAAGATTATAATCCTCCTTATAATATTTGGGCGTACTATCCAAACCTGAAAAATATCGATGCAAACTGTATGGTGTACGAGATCCCTGTTACGGTAGATTATAAAATAAGCAGCAATAAAAAACAAAGCTGGTTTGTATCAGCCGGCCTTTCGAGCTTGTTGATGAAAGAAGAAACTTATGAATATTATTTTAAGCCGAATTCAAGCCCTACTTATATCACTTATACGAAGAAGATCAATAATCAAAACAAACATTACTTCTCTGTGCTTAATTTATCCGGCGGATACACGAGAGTGCTTAACAAAAACATAAGCCTCCAGGCAGAGCCATATGTAAAATTAGCGATGGATGGTGTTGGCTATGGAAAAGTAGATCTGAACAGCGGAGGAATACTTTTTTCAGCCATTATTAAACCGTTTGCTAAAAAATGACTGACGTGAGACGTGAGACGTGAAAGGATCTCTCCTTATTTCACGTTTCACGTTTGACGTTTGACGATCCCTACACGATCTCCTTCAACTTCTCAATCACCGTATCTATTTCCGCAGTTGTATTGTATTTGCTAAATGAAAAACGAACAGGTACCAGGTTCGGATTATTATTGATCGCCCTGATGACATGTGAGCCAACATCGGCGCCACTGCTGCAGGCACTCCCGCCGGATGCACAAATATTATTCATATCAAGATTGAACAAAATCATTTCCGACTTTTCTGATTTGGGAAAAGAAACATTCAGCACGGTATATAAACTCTTGCCATTATAATCACCATTGAATCGCACACCGGGAATTCTTTTCTTCAATTGTTCGATCATGTATGTTTTTAATGACTGAATGTATCCCGACTCCTTTTCCATATTTGCCTCGGCAATTTCCAATGCTTTGGCAAAACCTACAATACCATAAAGGTTTTCAGTTCCGGCCCGCATGTTTCTTTCCTGTCCTCCGCCAAAGATCACCGGCTTTACTTTGATATTATCATTTACATATAATATCCCCACTCCTTTTGGTCCGTGAAATTTATGCCCGGCTCCGGTGGCAAAATGCACGGGTTTTTTCCGCAGATCAATTTTATAATGACCAACTGTTTGCACAGTATCTGAGTGAAAGATGGCATTATACTTTTTACAGATTTCACCCGCAGCATAAATATCAAGAAGGTTTCCGATCTCGTTATTGGCATGCATCAAAGAAACAAGACATCTTTCTTTATGTTCTCCCAGTTGCTTTTCCAGGTCTTCAAGATCAATATGACCATCGGGTAAGAGCTTAACAAAGCTTGATGTAATTCCACCATCATGATCCAGATGCTCCACTGCATGAAGGACTGCATGATGTTCGATCGGTGATGTGATGATATGCCGGCAACCAAGATCCCTGATCGACGTCGTGATCGCCATATTATCACTTTCTGTCCCACCGCTGGTAAAAAATATTTCACCGGGGTTTGCATTTAAGATCCTGGCAACAGTCTTCCTTGCATTCTCGATCGCCAGCCTTGATTCTCTTCCATACGAATAGATCGAAGAAGGATTGCCAAAATGAGTGGTCATATAGGGCAACATAGCCTCAAGTACTTCTTTATCAAGGGCTGTGGTAGCGGCGTTATCCAAATAAATTCTTTCCATAATCTAAAAGAGCCGCAAAGATAAATAAACCGGGCTGAGCAATGCATCAATTGTATGAAATGGGCTAAATGATGGATAAGAACTTTGAATTAGCTGTTGCAGGCCAGCATCCGGTCGTTTTATTTTTCACCATTTTATAAGCTGCGGCAGGCTTAGGTTCATTTTTTGTAAATTACGGTAGATAAAAAATGTAATCATGGTCTTAAATGTAAATGGTGTAAACCGTGAAGTGACAGTGGATCCCGGAGTTCCGTTGCTGACCGTGCTTCGCGATAACCTTGAGCTGACTGGCAGCAAATATGGATGCGGTGAAGGAGCTTGCGGTGCCTGTACCGTCCTTATCAATGGCAATCCAACCCGTTCCTGTACCACCGCTTGCGGAAACGCAACAAACAAAGAGATAATTACCATTGAGGGGCTTGAAAAAAATGGGGCGCTTCACCCGGTACAGGAAGCCTTTCTTGCTACCGATGCTTTCCAATGTTCTTATTGTGCCACGGGCATGATCATGTCTGCGGTAGCCCTGGTCAACAAAAAACAGCGACTAACTGAAGAAGCAATTGTGAAGGCGATGGACGGTAATATTTGTCGATGCGGAACCTATCCATATATTCTTAAAGCCATCCAACTGGCTGCCAAATAATAAATCACTCACAATGGACAAT
>DASVAM010000150.1:0-2933 GCA_036376375.1 Chitinophagaceae bacterium | reverse complement strand
CTTTTGCCGGGCCCCCATCCTCCGGCTTTTTGCAGGTTTTTGGAAGCCGCTTATAGGCATCTTCGGTGGCGGGAACATCATCTGCATCATAACCACAATTTGCGATCGCCGTTTTTATTTCTTCAATGTTTGTCCGATCGGTCAGGTATTTAACCGTCACATTTTTTTGACGCCAGTTTACCACTACAGAGGTAACACCATCATATCTTTTTAGGTACGTTTCGATTCTGGTTTTGCAATCATCGCAACCGATCGTTGGCGTTTTGATCTTCGCGGTTTGGACTGCTTTCACCTGCGCCTGGCCGGTTATCGCGAATCCACCCGCTGCAAGCAATCCGAGAAATAGTTTTTTCATCAGGTAATTTTTTTCAAGGTAATTTATTTCAGAGAGGAAATCTTAATCTTCAAATTTTCTATAATGAATTTAACTTTTGGAGTGTTTACAAGCCTCCCCTTCGGGGAGGTTAGGTGGGGCTAACTCCTTTCCAGCCGGCAGGGTCGTTTTGCCATTTTAACAAAATTTCCTGTTGATCAGACGATATTATTTGTTTTTCGGCTGCAAGCTGAATAAGAGTGGGGTAATCTGTGAGGGGATAATAGGTAACTGAGGCTTTTTGAAACATTTCATTGGCAACCGGAAACCTATACGTAAAAATAGAGACCATACCGCCAATAATTAGCCCTGCTTCTTTTAAAACATCCACTACCTGCAGGCTACTTTTACCTGTAGAAACAAGATCCTCCACTACAACAACCTTTTGACCGGGTTCATAAAAGCCTTCAATTTGGTTTCCCAGGCCGTGTTCTTTTGGTTTCGGCCTCACATAAACATAAGGTAGTTTTAATTGATCTGCAACCATGGCACCCCATGCAATACCGGCTGTAGCCACGCCGGCAAGCAGTTCTGCATCGGGGAATTTTTCAAAAACAACATTACAAAGCTCAGATTTTATGTAATCCCGTATAAAAGGGAAGGAAAGCACCTTGCGATTATCACAATAAATAGGGCTTTTCCAACCACTAGCCCATGTAAACGGGTTTTCGGGATTCAATTTTACCGCGCTAACTTGAAGCAACTTTTCTGCGACTACTTTAGCATCTGTCATGCGGCGAAGTTAAGGTACAAGGCACAAGGCGCAAGATTTCAGATAAACCACAATATAACCATGTCACAGGAACTTGAAAACAGATTTCACCAATTTGCAAAAGATGTTCGCGACTTTCGCCTGCACCTTAAGTGGGATATTATAAACAGTGAATATATTAAGCAGGTGATAAGATCAACAGGCTCCGTAGCGGCGAATTATATAGAGGCGTCAGACGATTTAGGTAAATTGGACGAGAAAATGAAAATCAAGATCTCCAGGCGGGAGTCCAAAGAAAGTATTCATTGGCTAGACCTGATCCTTACTTAGGGAAATGGTGAACTCGAGAAGCAACGATTAACACTCATGGATGAAGCTGACCAAATAAAAAAGATATTGTCGGCAATAATCAATAGACTCGGATAAGAAAAAGTAATTTTTGTGCCTTGTTCCTTGTACCTTGTTCCTTGTGCCTTGTAGCTTGTGCCTTATGCCTTTTCCCTTGTTCCTTGTACCTTGCGCCTTAATTTTTGCTACCATGTTTATCAAAATCTATTTCGACGACAAGCCCTTATTCTTATGTGATAATGTTGACGCGACTCTTCAACCTTATATTCACCATGATGATGCCGTATTTATTGATGAGCTAAACCTTCATACTGTAAAAAGCATGATACACGAAATGCAACGGGCATCTATACATGCCGGTGTTTTTTTTCATAAGGATCTAACGGAATTAAAGGATGCCTTCTTTAAAAAATTCACGCTGATAAAAGCAAGTGGTGGTTTTGCACGCAATGAGAACAATGAAGTATTGATGATGTTTCGCCGGGGAAAATGGGATCTGCCTAAAGGTAAAATGGATAAAAAAGAAAGCTTTGAAGAATGTGCCATCAGAGAAACGGAAGAAGAAACAGGTTTGACAAATATCAAGCTTATCTCACCCCTTATTACTACTTACCATACTTATCATGAAGGAAGCAAGTATATATTAAAGGAAACAAGGTGGTTTCTAATGAATGTAAGCGGTGAGCAAAAACTGATTCCTCAAACGACTGAACAAATAACAAAGCTGGAGTGGGTGGGAAAACCTGATCTTAAAAAATACTTAGGGAACTCCTTCCCCTCCGTAAGGGATGTGCTTAACGCAGGGTTCTCATCCTGATCTCTTCTTATTGATTATCGCAACCGTCAGCCGGCTGATACAAACCAATTTCTCTTCTTCGTTTGTAATTCGGATGTCCCAGACATGGGTGGAGGAGCCAAGATGCAGCGGTGTACAAACACCATATACAAATCCTCCCCTTGCACTGCGAATATGATTGGCGTTGATCTCAATGCCTACACAATAGAATTGAGACGAATCAATCGTTAAGTAAGAAGAAAAACTCCCTAAGGTTTCAGCCAAAACACAAGATGCGCCACCATGTAAAAGATCAAATGGTTGCTTCGTCCGGTGATCAACAGGCATCTTTGCTTTTAAAAAATTGTCTCCTATTTCCGTCCATTCAATTCCTAAATGCTCGTTTATCGTTCCGGGGCCAAACGATTTTATCTTCTGAAGCGAAATATCTTTATCAAACCATATCTTCATATGTCCTAAAGTGTATTTGCGACTTCTGGTGGCAGGAAAGGTGATGCATCTCCGCCGTTCTTAATAATGTCCCGTACAATTGTGGAGGCCACAGAAGTATATTTCGGCTCTCCTGTAAGAAAGATCGTTTCAATCGATCTGTCAAGCGTACGATTGGCATCGGCAATGGTTTTCTCGTATTCAAAATCGCTGACATAACGAATACCTCTTAAAATAAACCGGGCATCGATCTTCCGGCAAAAATTTACAGTCAA
>DASVAM010000681.1:0-10550 GCA_036376375.1 Chitinophagaceae bacterium | reverse complement strand
GTTGTGAAATGTTTTGAAAACTGATCTCATTCATTTCAGTGATAATTTGTCCAAGAGGTCGAAGCAAATTGATGGAAAAATAATAACCGATAAGCAATGTAATGATGATCCCGGCTAAACCGCTTAATAGTAATATTCGTTTCAGTTGTTCAAGTGCCTTGCGACCGGTTTTGTCAATAGCAGTTGCCACCACCACATAGCTGTTTATCTTTTCATTGTAAATAGTGCCCACTCCTTCGTATTCTCCGTTTGAAAAGCGATATTCATTTTCTTTCCTGATCTGGTCAAGCAGGTTTTTTGTTGGTTGTAACAGGTCATTCGTGTCAAAACGGCTTGCATAAAAAAGCTCATTCTTCTCGTTATAGATCGATATTCTTTCTTCAAATAACAGGTTCGTTGTGAGGGAATCGATCTTTTTCAGAAGGGGCCTGTTTATTTCCTCTAATTCAACAAGCAGGCGGGTGGTGGTAAGTGCCCGGTTTCGCAAACGCTGCGAAAATTCACTTTTCCTGTTTAAGGAGGATAAATAAAAAACCGTAGATCCTAAAAGGAGGAAGATCAGTGTTACCAGTAACGTGAACAACAAGGCTATCTTAAATTTTATTTTCATGCGATCAGGTTTCTTTCATGATGTATCCCATGCCAACCTGTGTATGTATAAGCTTTAACGGGTAATCCTTGTCGATCTTCTTTCGAAGAAAATTTATGTAAACATCGATCACATTAGTGCCGGTATCAAATCCTATATCCCAAACCTTTCCTGCAATGTCAGCACGGCTTACAACCCTGTTCTTATTACGTACCAGGTATTCAAGCAATTGAAATTCCTTTGCCGTTAAAGAGATCTTATTGCCGGATCTGAAGACGTCTTTACTATCCAGATTCATTTCAAGATCAGCGATCTTCAGTACGGGGCCTCCGGGCAATCCATGGATCGATCTTCGTAATAATGATTTTATTCGCGCAATTAATTCTTTAAATGCAAAAGGCTTCACAAGATAGTCATCAGCACCCGCTTCAAAACCTTCCACCTTATCTTCCACCGATCCAAGCGCCGTCAGCATTAAAATGGGGATGTCCCGTTTTCTTTGCCGGATCATTTTACTTAGCGCATAACCATTTATGTCAGGAAGATTGATATCAAGAATAACAAGATCAAAATCATAGTTGTTGAAAAATCTTTCACCCATGGCTCCATCATATGCGATCATGACATGAAAGCCCAATTCTTCCATACCGGTTTTTAGAGCCGCTGCAATTTTTTTTTCATCTTCAACAAGCAAAATTCTTACTTCATCCATATCGTAGCTGACAAGATGGGCAAAATTATCCAATAATTGAGGGGGTAACTAATTAAGATTCGATTAAAATACCCTGTAATGTTATGGGATCTCATGCCCTTGGCTTGCCCGCCAGAGCATAAACCATTCTTCTCTTTCAATATTTATTTTGGTAGCATCATAAGCAGATGTAAGCCTTTCAATTTTCGTAGAACCGATCACGGGAATTATTTTTGAAGGATGTTTCAGCAGAAAGGCTAATACTATTTGATCAGGAGAACAATTGTATTTTTCAGAGAGAATAGTGGCGACAGCCAGGATTCGTTTGTTTCTTTCATCAGCATCATTATTATGAAGTTTCCCGCTTCCAAGTGGTCCCCATGCCATGGGTCGAATATTGTACTGTATACATTTATCAAGTGAGCCATCATGAAATGGATCTAAATGTAAGACAGAAACTTCCAATTGGCTAAATTCCACTTTGAATGCATTCATCATAATATCCATTTGTGATGGCGTGAAGTTTGAAACACCAAAGTGCAAAACCTTACCTTCCTGTTTTAATTGGGCAAAAGCTTCAGCGATCTCATGAGGATTCATCAACGGATCGGGGCGATGAATAAATAAGACGTCCAGATAATCGGTATGTAAATTTTTTAATGACTTCTCAACCGAAGTAGTAATATGGAGCCGGCTGGTATCATAAGAATGAATTTTATGTTCAGGCCTGTTGGATGTGAATCTTCTTATGCCGCATTTTGTAATTAATTGCAGCTGCTGACGCAAATGTGGTTTAACCTTTAAAGCGTTCCCGAATTCTTCTTCCACCGTGTAATCGCCGTAGATGTCGGCATGATCAAAGGATGTGATCTTGTTTACAAGGCAATCTTCTATCAGCTGAAGATACTGATCAGTAGAAAATTTTGCGCCCCATTGACCCCATTTCATACAACCGGCGACAACAGGAGAAAGTTCCAGCATTTCTAATTTTAGTTTGAAAATAAAAAAGTCTGACCTCGTTGCAAAAACGAAACCAGACTTTAAAGACAGTGAATTCCCGATGGCTATCGGGAGTTAGGTATTAATAATCGCTGTTGTAACCACCACGGTCGCGATAGCCACCGCTACCACTACCTTTGTTGTAGCCGCCTTTTTTAAAGCCGCCACCGCCACCACCGCCGAAGCTGCGTTTTTTGAAGCCGCCACCGCCGCCACTGCCACCTTCCTGTTTTGGACGGCTTTCGTTGACAACAATGTTACGGCCATCAACTTCAGTACCATTCAATGCAGTGATCGCTGCATTGGCCTGGTCGTCGTTTGGCATTTCAACAAAACCGAACCCTTTGCTGCGGCCTGTGAATTTGTCGGTAACAATTTTAGCTGAGCTTACTTCACCGTGTGTGGCGAAAAGATTTTGCAGATCCTGATCTTTCAGGTTCCAGCTGAGATTTCCTGCGTAAATGTTCATTTTTTTAGAGAAATTTTTAAAAACAAATAAGTGTCAACAGTAACCAATAACCAATGAACATTTAGCAATATAGAAACGTTCATGAACTTGTGAAACTGTAAAGAGCACCGAATACAACACAAAATAACGGTTTTTAGATGATAATATTGCAATTTTTTCCCTGCCGGGCCGGTAGGGTTTAAGTTGGGTAAGCACCAGCCAGTTACGCCAAATGAAAAATCCTCCTGCGCGAAGCCGGAGGATTTTTATCAATAGTTTGCAGAGATGATTATTCACCCACTACTTCAAAGTCAACTTCGGCGGATTTGCCGTTGCCGAAATCGATATGAGCTTTGTAAGTACCGATCTCCTTCACCTCATCAGTAATGTTGATCTTTTTGCGATCGATGTCATATCCTTTTTGCTCACGGATAGCACGGCTGATCTGTAAAGAAGTCACACTTCCAAAGATCTTTCCGCTTGTTCCGGTTTTAGCGCCAATTTTTAATGGAGCTTCATTCAGTTTAGCAATTACACTGTTGACCTCAGCAAGCATCTTATCTTCTTTCTTTTTCATTTGCTTCATTCTTTCCTCTAATTGCTTCACATTACCGGGACTGGCTTCTACGGCGAGCTTACGGGGAATAAGATAATTACGGGCATAACCATTTCTTACTTTTACAAGTTCATTGGCACCGCCCAGGTTATCTACATCTTGAATTAATATTACTTCCATTTTTTTAAGCTTTTAGCTTCTAGCTTTCAGCTATTAGCTAAGGGCTAATAGCTAATGGCTAATAGCTTATTTCAACAAATCAGTTACATAAGGTAACAAAGCCATTTGACGGGCTTTCTTCACAGCATCACTTACTTTGCGCTGGTATTTTAATGAATTACCACTAAGGCGACGGGGAAGAAGTTTACCTTGTTCATTTAAAAACTTTTTCAGGAACTCCACATCTTTATAGTCGATGTAGCGGATGCCATATTTTTTAAAGCGACAGAATTTTTTTACAACCTTGTCGCTTTTAATGGCCGTCAAATATTTTATTTCATTTGCTTTTGCCATAGTATTAAGCCTCCACTGCTTTTGCAGTTTTTTCAGTTCCTGTTGCTACGCCACTTCTCTTTTTAGCATTGTACTCGACGGCGTATTTATCGAGCTTGGTTACAAGGTGACGAAGTACTGACTCGTCACGGAGAAGCTGGATCTTCAACTTCTCATTGAAGTCGGATGGCGCAGTGAATTCCATTACCCAATAAAGACCAGTTGTCTTTTTCTGGATAGGATACGCCAGTGATTTCAGGCCCCAGGCATTTTCATGTACCACTTCACCTTTTACAGATTTAACCAGTGAAGCATACTTTTTTTGAGCGGCTTTGAATTCTTCATCGCTCAATACCGGGGTAAAGATCACCATCAATTCGTAATTGTTCATTTACCCTTTGTTTTTTATCCTCCGAAGCTTTAGCGAAGGAGGATTAGTTAATAAATCGGTTTACCCATTGGACATCGTTGTTTTTAGTCTCAGACTAAAAACAACAAAGAATCTGACGATAACAGATTTGGGGTCGCCCGCCCGAACGTTCCTTCCTGTCAAATGACGCAGGAATTAGGTTTCGGAACGGGCGGGCAAAGGTAAGGGAATGAAGGCAGAAGATGGAGTGGGCGGGAAAGATTTTTATTGGCCCCGGGGCCTTATCTCCTGCCTGACGGCGAACGGGGGTTGGACTTTACTTGCGACGCTTCGGTCAGGGTTCTTTCCCCTGAATAAACAAGTTAGCGATTGATTTTCAATGCTGAAATTATGGCAGATCATTGCCCTTGACTTCATTAACCAGAACTCCGGCCATACAATCCTTTTGCCTCCTGAAATCACAATTCACGAAAGGAACAAATCTTTTTCCCAGGAGGCAGATAGTTCAAGCTTGCTCAGTCATTTTCCGCGCATCAGCACTGATGAATCGGTGAACAGTATAGAACATTACAGGAGCTTCGCTCTAAAGACCTAGAAAAATCCTGTCTGCCCAATCTTATTTTTTACCTTAGTACAAGAAAAGAGGAATAAGATGGAGAGCTATTATGATTATGTAAGAGCCCATCCGTTTGAGTGCAAACAGTTTTCCTGCGGAAATTTACTGTTCCTCATTCATGAATGCCCACCGGGCTTTACAAAAGGCGAAGATTGGACAGAACACAATGCATTCCTGTATGTTATCGCAGGAGAGCACAAACTCAGCAGCCGTGAGCGGACCTGGCACCTCGTTCCCGGCACAACAGTATTTGTAAAGAAAGGCGGACTTGTGATTGAAAGAGTGGATGAAGAAGCTTTTTGCGCTTTGATGTTTTTTATACCGGATGAATTCATCCGCTCATTCATGAGGGAAAACAGGTCGCTAGTCCCACACGCTGAATTGTCTGTTGATTCCGGAGATAAGATTTTACCAGTTAGAAACACAGCAGTAATGCATGCGTTTTACGAATCAGTTCTGCCTTATTTCTCAACAAATACGCAACCACATGAGAACCTAATTCAATTAAAATTCAGAGAACTGCTGCTTAATATTATCACGAACCCTGATAATAATGGATTGACGGCGCACCTTTGCAGGCTGGCACTTACTGACAAAGATGATCTGCTGCAGGTAATGGAAGAAAACTGCCTGTTCAATTTGCAGTTGCATGAATATGCCCGCATTTGTCATCGCAGCCTTTCAACATTTAAAAGAGATTTCAATGAAAGCTACGGCATGTCACCTGGCAAATGGCTGCTCAAAAAAAGGATGGATGCAGCCGCACGGTTACTTGTAAATACTGAAAAACCTGTTGCAGATGTAGTAATTGAAAGCGGCTTTAAAAACCTCGCTCACTTCGACAGAGTTTTTAAAGAACATTTTGGAAGCTCCCCACTTCAATATAGAAAGCAACGAAGCGCAGTGAATGCCACAACTGCCTGACCTCAATTTTGAGCCGTATAGTAAATTTTTTGAACCGTATAGCTAATTCGTTTTTATCGGTACAAAATAGCTTTGTACTACAGCCCCTCATCTGATTTCACTGAGATATTCCTCTAACGAAAACCTGACAACTATGTTAACCGTTTACCGCTTTTTTGGCAAAACACTTCCTTGTTCATTACTTTTCATTTCATGCTCATTATTTTTCAAAGCTGAATCGCAAACGCAGACTAAAAATTTTAACCGGGAAACGTGGGTACTGAAAGATGTAAATGAGATAAGAATTTCTCCACCACCAGGTAAAGAACAATCCCGGAAAGAGCTGGCAGAATTGAAATCTAATAAGGCCGGGACAAATGAGAAAGCAATTCAAATGATACAATACTGGGATGCCGGCTCGCCTGCTTATCGTTGGAACGAGCTTGCTTATCAATTGACCACATTTGAAAATTTTAACACGTTTATCCGCATGCCAATGGCATGGATGAATATGGCAATTTACGATGCCACTGCTGCAGCATGGAGAGCAAAATATAGTTATCAGAGAAAGCGACCTCATCAAATGGATGCATCTATCAAGCCGGTTGTAGTTCCGCCAGCAACCCCATCTTATCCATGTGAACACTCTGTTACGGCTGCGGCGGCGGCCCATGTGCTCGCATATTTCTTTCCTGAAAAAGCTGATTCAATATTGAAGCTGGCAAAACAAGCATCACAATCAAGAATAGATGCGGGTGTACAATTTCCCAGTGATGTAACGGAAGGATGGAAAATAGGGGAACAAGTAGCCTCCGTAGTAATTGAACAGGCAAAAAAAGATGGGTCGGACAAGCAGTGGACGGGTTCAATACCTAACGATCCAAAACTTTGGAAAGGCCCCTATCCTGTAGGTATTACAGCGGTTCACCATCACCCCCTTGTTATTAAATCAGCCAGCCAGTTCAGACCCATGCCACCGCCCGATTTTGCAAGTGACATGAAAGCGATTAAAGACTTTAAAAGAAATTTTTATTCCGATCAACTTGCTTTGTACTGGGCTAATCTCAGTGGTTTGGATTACTGGACAGAATTGGCGGGTAAAAAGATATTTGAATACCATCTGGATAAAGATGCACCAGCGTGTGCCAGAATTTATACTTTATTACACGTAGCATTTCATGATGCAACAATCATGATAATGGATGCCAAGTATGCTTATTGGGGTATTCGGCCGTTTCAATATGACACCAGCTTTAAACCATTGGTTGAAACGCCGCCGTTTCCCGGGTATCCCTCTGGCCATGCAGCAGCGTCATCGACTGCCGCCACTATACTGTCTAACTTTTTTCCAGCCGATGCGGAATTTTTTAAAGCCAAAGCAAAGGAATGTGCCGATTCGAGATTTTATGCAGGCATTCACTTTGAGACTGATAATAAAACAGGGCTTGAAATTGGCGCCCGACTTGGTCAATACATTCTCGACACAAAAGCAAAAAAATGGATAGATAAGAATTAAATAGAGTTAACGCCCGTGGCTGCTGGATAAGTCCAGGTTTGTAATCGGTAACTTCCTGCCTGTTTCATTGTTTTGCTCCGGCGATTTTTTTCTCGATATGACTTATAAGCTCCTTCATTTCTTTTTCGGGGCTAAAGTCTATTAATTTCAGGTCCTCCTCCACAACACCTTTATGACCCGGCGCCATATAAAATACATCTCCAGCTTTCAATATTACTTCTTTACCATCGTCGTATTTGAGACGCATTGAACCTTTTAAAATATATCCCCAATGCGGCACCTGGCAACTGTTGTTTTTCAATCCTTCGAGCAAGGGTGACAAATCGGTGCCTGCAGGCAGTTCATTGATCGCTATCGTCATTCCGCCCCACCCATTGAGGTGGTTAATGACCATGTTCTTTGGAAAATTTTCCACCGCAATATGTTGTGCTTTATTAACGGATGATTTGTCTTTTGCAGAAGAGTTTTGCGCTGAAACTATTGTTACAAAAAATAAGAGGGAGACTGATAGTAAGGTCTTCATAATGCTTTTCATGATCATTTGTTTTGAGGTTTAATAATAATGATTAATTTATGAAGACATTGACGCATAGCGGTCATATTATTGTTGCAAACTATTGGACAAGTGTTGTATTTATTGTTTTATTGTTGAATCACCGGCCGCACCCGGCTTAATCATTTCTTTGAAGACTGCATTATCAAACAATGATCTCAAAAAAATATCCCGGCCAAAATCATGGTAATGACAAAACTGATTTTTGTCGAGAGCATTCTTCAATAAGGCGAGCGCCTCTTCTTTTTCACCCAGCAATGCATGGATTCGTGCTTTAAGGTAATCCTTTTGATAGGGGAACTCGTTCCTGCGCCAGTAAACCCGCGGAAGCGTATCGTATTTGGAAAATATTTTTAAAGCAGCATGTTCATTACCGGCGGCAGCTTCTACCTGTGCCACGTAGATCAGCAGTTCATCGCTTGTGGGATCTTTTTTCAACTCCTTTGTAAGATGGGCTTTAGTTTTTTCAAGTTCACCAGAAAGAAATAAGGCATCAATAATGTCATAGTCATAAGCTTTTTGTTGGGGAATGAAATTAAATAGGGAGATCGCTTTTTGCGCGAAATACCGGGCTGCTTCCATCTTTCCTAACAAATAGAATTCATAGGCTGCAGCAGTATAATATTCTGCACCAGCTTTTTGCTCATTTACTTTAAATTTCCCGGCAAGATATTTCATTTTTTCCCTCATAGTTTTTTCAATGAATGTTTCAACTTCCTGGCTTGTTTTACCAAGCCTGGCCTGTACATTAATCAGCAAATGAGGAATGGCAAGACTATAGTTTTCCAGGGGGATCGAATGGAGGTAATCCAGCGCCCTTGCGTATTGACCCAGCATCATGAGCGATTCCGTATAATTCCAAACTTTGTAATAGTGCCAGATCCCGCCTTCATTATTTGGTAATGGTTCCTGTATCTGGTCAAGCACCTGGATAGCTACGTGTGGCTTAAATAACGACTTGGCATTGTGCCCGGCAAACAAATTGAAGAAATAGTCATTGGGATATTCGTCCAGCTTTTGAAGCGCTATCCTCAATGATTCTTTGTAATTGTGATTGAAAATATGATACACCAGTTTATATACATCTTTCTCATAATTGGTAATGGTTGGAATGGCGGCAATTTGCTGCAGCAAACTATCTAATTTATTTCCCTGGTAAAACCAACCTAAAAATATACGTGGCATCACAAAGTCTGGTTCCAATGCAGCAGCTTTCTCCAAATATGAACGGGATTCGTCCGTGGCTAATCCAACAGTCATTTGATACAGGCCGGTAAGAAATGCGTTGTAAGCATCATAATTGGGCGGTTTACGTTTTCCCAGTTTTACCTCATCCAGGTTCGTGATAAGACCGGCAAATTTTACACGGATATCTTCAATAAGATTCATCACACTGTCCACGGAACCATGTATGGGCGGCAAACGATAAATTGTTTGAAGTGAAAAAGCATCAACAAAGCTGACATCAAAATAAACGCGACTATCTTTTAAATAATAATTTCCATCAATAAAATAGCGGGCCGCTACGAGATCACTAAATGTTGGTCTACCTTGCGGATCATTTGGTAAAATGCCGATGTAAGGTTGATATTGTTTGGTTGTAAAATAAGGAACGGTTTGAATCATCTTTAATTCACCAAGCTGGCCGGATATCCAGCTACTTGCCATATC
This sequence comes from Chitinophagaceae bacterium, assembly GCA_036376375.1. Taxonomy (GTDB): domain Bacteria; phylum Bacteroidota; class Bacteroidia; order Chitinophagales; family Chitinophagaceae; genus VBAS01. The sequence goes on along the minus strand of DASVAM010000681.1, from coordinate 1,146 downwards.
GCCAATATCCGCTAATGAAGAATCTCCGGTCTGATTAGTAAAAGGGAGTACCGCGATACGATTGTTCTCGCCAGGAACGATATTGGGTTTACTACCGTTTCTGCTAAATATTAAGATGAGTAATAGCAGCAACACGGCACTGACGGAAGCAGCTATCAACCAGGATCTTGATTTTTTTTGTTGTTCCCTGACCTCTCGTGGGAATTCGAAGACGATTCCATTCTTCAGAAGCTGGTCTTTGATTTCAGGTGTCTGGTAAAAAGAATGCAGCGGTGTTTTAGTCAGTGGAATGATGTCACCACTCTTTTTAACTTCACCCGGAGACAAACCGGTTTCTTCTTTGAAGCATTTATTGAAATAGGAAGGATCTTCAAAACCTACTTTATAAGAGATCTCCGCGACGGAAAGATTTCCTTCGAGCAGGTATGCATAGGCTTTCAGTACCCGTATATAGCGAATGAACTTGCCGGTAGAAAGTGAGGTGAATTGTTTGATCTTTCTATGTGTTTGTTCCCGGCTCAGGTTGACTTGTTCCGCCAACTCATTTCCTGAAAAATGTTCATCTTCCAAATGGCAAATAACTACACCGGCCGCTTTTCTCAGGAAAGCGGAATCAATTGAGTGATCCTTACTTTTTGAAAATGATTTGTTCAATCATTACTAAGGTAATCATATTATCGGCAGGAAAGACTGAACGCAGTGCAGCCAATTCCCTGGAGATGTAGGATTATTTGATTTTAAACTAAACCACCTTCTGTTCTTTGAGAGTGGGCTTGCCCTTTCCTGTTTCGATCAGTTTGCGCAGACTTCCGTGCAGATAATCATTCCACGCATTCGAGCAGGCATTATAACATTCCACGTCCGGCACGAGACCAATTTGCGTAAAACGAACCTGCGTCTTGTCACCTTGCTCAGCTATCTCAAAAATGATCCTGGTGCCGGTCCACTCATTCTCGTCTTTGATAAAATTCAGTTTGCTGTCTGTAACAAGCCATGAAATTTTCTTGCCGGGAATGACCTCTGTCAATTTTTGTTTTGAGTAGTGCACATCCCCAAACTGCACTTCAAATTCATCATTTAATTTCTGCGAGCTGCCTTTGAGATTTTCTGTCCACCAACCGGTAACATTATTGATCGCCTCAAATA
>DASVAM010000717.1:0-5209 GCA_036376375.1 Chitinophagaceae bacterium | reverse complement strand
TGTAATTGTAACCAACAATGTTTTCATTTAACCGATCATCCTATTTTAGGACCGCTAAATTGTAATGTGTTTATCTTGATCAAAACTTCCGGATGAAAAAAATATTGTTCTGTATCAGTTTCCTTTTTGCGCTGTTTGCAGACGCCCAGCCTTCACCTCAGCGGTTGCAGTTTAAACTGGACTCATTAAGAGCTGCTGGCAATTATCCTGGTCTAAGCATTTCGATAATGGATGGTGATGATAAAACGGTAAGCCTTGTTTGTGGTTTTAGTGACATGGAAAAGCAAGTGCCTTTGTCAACCAAACATATGTTAATGCAGGGAAGTGTCGGTAAAACCTATGTGGCCGCTATAGCGATCATGCTGATCAAAAACGGTAGACTCGATCTTGATGAAAAAGTATCTGCCTACCTGGGCCGCTATGCATGGTATTCGCGGATTCCCAATGCATCATCAATTACCGTCAGGCAAATCATGAACCATACGAGTGGAGTGATGCGTTATGAATTTAAGCCTGATTTTGTAAATGATTTAATTGCAATGCCTGCTAAAGAATGGAAGCCGGAAGAGTTATTAAAATACGTGCTTGATGAAAAGGCAAGTTTTGCCGCAGGCGAAGGCTGGGAATATTCTGACACAAATTTTATTTTATTGGGGATGATCATTGAGCATCTCACAGGAAAAAAATATTATGAGTTGCTATTTGAAAAAATCCTTGAGCCATATCAACTCGCCAATACAAAGCCGACAGACAGGCATTTATTACCCGGTATTGCACAAGGTTATGCCGGGAAAGACAATCCGTTTAAGTTACCTGAAAAAGTAATAAAGGATGATGGTTCATTTGTGATCAATCCACAGTTCGAATGGACAGGAGGCGGTCTTTACTCTACAACCGAAGATCTTGCAAAGTGGGGAAAACTGTTATACGAGGGAAAGGTGATTGACACCTCCCTATTAATTGGGGAAGCCGTGCCGGCAAAACTTGGACGTGATGCGAAATATGGTTTAGGTATTATTATTCGCCCAACACCGAAGGGAATTGCGTATGGACATAGCGGATTTTTCCCGGGCTATTTAACAGAGTTGTATTATTTTCCGGGTAGAAAGTTATGTATAGCGTTACAAGCCAATAGCAGTGATATGAAAAATCTGAAAATAGGTACGCAAAGGATCTTGCTTGAAATGGCAAATGAGTACAATTGAATCCGGCCCGGAATTCGCTAATGAGTAGATTTGCCAGTAAATTGATTCACCAATTGAAAACTTTCTCCCTGCCGGAAGATACTTCACAAAAGATCTGGAATGTTATAACAGGAATTTCAAGAGCAATTGCAAGGATCATGATCGAAATTTTTTATCGGTGGATCATAAATCTTTTTGATACACTATTTGGTTTTCTGAATTGGCCCGGAAAGAAAATACGCATCAGGATCCTGATTTTAAAAACGTCAACTGGTCAGCCCGTCGTTTCACCAACTGAGCTTGATGCGGCAATAGCGTATGCGAAAAAATCATTGATGAAAAACTTTAACGTATCACTGTTGCCTTATAAACAGAAACAGTTTGTTGAATTCCTGGACAAGATCGCACCGGATGAAACTCTCCACACAAGGCGAGGCCCGGGTGCATTAGCAGAAGAATTTAAAACAACCGGGAGTTTTTTTGCGGCTAATCTCAGCGGATCATTTTGGCCGGTCACGGCTTTCGTCGTCATCGATATTGCCGGTGCAATAGGGTGTTCGCTTGGTCCTCTTACTGATTACATAACATTGGATCAACGTGGAGCAAGAAATGATTCGACCTTAGTTCATGAAATTGCTCATGCCTGTGGCTTATGGCATGTAAAAGCCCGATCAAATCTTCTTTACCGGAATAAGAGCAGGGGTGACAATGTAAATTGGTGGCAAAAATGCATTTTTCGCAGTTCGAGGCATGTTACCTACTGGTAGAGCTGGTTGTTCATAGTTATTACTTATTTCCAACGGATTTTTCTTTAAATTGATTGCTCATTGTTTGCCATGGACCGCCGTAAAGCGATAAAAAATCTGGCCATTGTTTCCGGGGGGCTGATCACACTTCCACAGTGGATGATCAGTTGTGGCGTAAGCGATACTGCAATTCATTCATCTTCTTTTTCCGTGGCCGAACAGGAAATCTTAGCAAGCATTACCGACACAATTATTCCCGCCGGCGATTCAATTGGAGCATTATCTGTTGGGGTCGATAAGTTTCTTCAAAAACTAATTGATGATTGTTATGAAAAGGAAGTACAGGATAATACAAAAACCCAATTAAAAGCCCTGAATGAATCAGCAAGGGTAACACATCAGAAGACATTTTCCGGATGTACACAAAAACAACGTGAGGAATTGTTGTTAAGATTTTCCACTTCAGCAAAGAAGGAGGAGAAAGATTTTTTCGATCTTGTAAAATCAGAAACGATAAGAGGGTTTAATACATCACAAAAAGTAATGGAGGAATATCTTGGTTACCAGGTAGCGCCTGGACATTATTATGGTTGTGTCGATGTGAATGCGAAAGATCATGCCTGATGATAAAAGAACATATGACGCAATTGTGATCGGATCCGGTGCCAGTGGGGGCTGGGCCGCAAAAGAACTTTGTGATAAAGGATTAAGAACACTGATACTTGAACGTGGCCGCAATGTGGAGCATGTCAAAGATTATCCAACTGCATCTAAAGCTCCATGGGAATTTGATCATCGTGGCACGGTATCAATTGAGCAACGCAAGAATTTGCAGGGAGCAAGAAATCTTCGGGAAGAAACCTTGCACTGGGCACTAAAAGATGATGAGCAGCCTTTTATCCAGGAAAAACCATTTCGATGGGTTCGTGGTTATCATGTGGGCGGTAAGTCATTATTATGGGCAAGACAAACACAGCGCTGGAGTGATTACGATTTTGAAGGACCGGTAAGAGATGGTTTTGCTGTTGATTGGCCCATCCGGTATAAGGATTTGGAACAGTGGTATAGCTATGTTGAAAAATTTGCTGGCATTGCAGGAAATAAAGATGGTTTGCCTGAACTCCCTGATAGTGATGTGATGCCAGCCTTTGAAACAAGTTGTATTGAGAATTATTTCAAAGAGAGTTTAAATAAGAATTTTCCCGATCGTCATCTTATTGCAGCAAGATGTGCACACATCACTGACCTGCAACAGATACATATAGAACAGGGCAGAAGCAAATGCCAGAACCAGGCTATGTGCAACAGGGGTTGTGTTTACGGGGCTTATTTTAGCAGTAATGCATCCACAATTCCGTGGGCATTAAAAACCGGTAACCTTACTATCCGGCCGCATTCAGTTGTCCATTCAATTATTTATGACGATAAAAGGTCTAAAGCAACTGGCGTACGGATCATTGATGGGAATACAAAAGAGATGATCGAATTTTATGCAAACGTGATATTTGTAAATGCTTCAGCGCTTAACAGCAATGCTATTTTATTGAACTCAACTTCAGGCAGGTTCACCAATGGTTTGGGTAATGACAACGGATTACTTGGAAAATACGTCTCCTGGCATAATTACCGTGGTAAAGCAAGTGCAACCTTTGAAGGCCTCAGGGACAAGAAAACTGATGGCCGAAGCCCGAGCTATAGTTATATGCCGCGTTTCAGAAATGTATTTAAGCAGGAAATGGATTTTTTAAGAGGTTATGCGATAGGAGTGGCCGGTGGAAGAGGAACGTTTTCAGATACCGATATGATCGGCGACCAACTCAGGGAAAATTTATTAAAGCCTGAATTGGGAGATTGGTATATCAGTACCTGGATGATGGGTGAATGTGTGCCGGCAGAAAAAAATCATGTTCGATTATCAAATGACATGAAAGATAAATATGGTATTCCCCAACTAATCGTTTCATGCGAATGGGATGAGAACGATAACAAGATGGTGGCTGATTACATGGAGCAAACAAAGCTGATGTTTGAAAGAGCCGGCTTCACGAATATAAAAGTAGAGGATACACAATCACCGCCCGGATCGGATATTCATGAGATGGGTGGCATCCGAATGGGGTATGATCCCAAAACTTCTTTATTGAATAAATGGAACCAGCTTCATCATTGTAAAAATGTGTTTGTCACTGATGGAGCATGTATGACATCGACGGGTTCACAAAATCCAACATTAACTTTTATGGCAATAACAGCACGAGCCGCCAATTATGCGATAGAAGAATTAAAGAAAGGAAATATCTGAAATACTAAAGATGGAAGAGTATAAAAAGAATTTATTAAAGGAGATTGACGAACTTTCAAACCGCGAAAGGTTAAGTTCGGCGCATAAAAAAAAGAAGCTAATTATATGGACCGTAAGGACAAATCTGTCAGTTATACTTTATATTATTTTTTGGAAATATGAATGGGTGAGGTGGACACTCATCCTTTATGTGCCTTTAACCTTGTTTAATCTTGTAATGATACTGGGATTTAATTTTATACTGGATAGAAAAATAAGCAAATTAAGATCACGTATCGATTCATAGTTTCAAATTTTAATTTTTACAAATGAAAAAGCAAACGCTATTATTTTTTGCAGTTTTATTCTTAAGTGAGATCACCACTGCCCAAAAACCATTATACACTGCACCTTTGGGCGTTCAGACTTACACATTCCGGAGAAGCATAGGCAGGGATCCTGTCAAAGTATTGGATACAATAAAGATGATGGGCTTTAAGGAGATTGAGGGATTTAGTCAAAGGGTCGGACCGGCAGAATTTAAAAAACTCTGCGATGAAAGAGGGATCAGCATACCATCAACAGGAACCAGTTATGAAGACCTGAATAACAAAATAGATTCAGTAATATGGAGATCGAAGCTGTTAGGTGCTAAATATGTAATGTGTGCATGGATACCACATCAGGGCAATGTATTCACCCTTGAGAATGCAAAAAAGGCTGTGGAAGATTTTAACCGGGCCGGCAAAATTTTTAAAGAGAACGGATTGACCTTTTGTTATCACGCACATGGCTATGAATTTCAACCGTACGAAGACGGAACTTTATTGGATTACATGTTTAAGAACACAGATCCCGAATATGTATCATTTCAAATGGATATATTCTGGATTCAGTTTGGCGGTGGTGATCCTGTGGCTTTACTTAAAAAATATGGGAGCCGCTGGAAGACTATGCATTTGAAAGATATGCGCAAGGGAACCAAAAAGGATCTTACC
>DASVAM010000708.1:0-2810 GCA_036376375.1 Chitinophagaceae bacterium | reverse complement strand
AAAAAATAACAATTTCGGGGTATTGGGTGTAGCCTCCGGAGCAACCCTCGTCGGACTAAAGGTGTTGGATAAAGACGGAGAAGGAAATTTATCCTATATCATCCAGGCGTTGGGATATATTAATACAAATGCAGGTGCAGGTGATGTTGTGAACCTGAGCGTCGGAGGCGAATCAGGTTCCGATATTCTTGATCAGCAGGTAAGAAATACAGCCGCAAGAGGAATTTATTTTGCAATCGCAGCCGGCAATGAAAATAAATTAGCCAATCTTTATTCACCGGCAAAGGTTAATGCTGCGAATGTTTATACAGTGTCAGCAGTTGATAGCCTTGATAATTTCGCTTCATTCTCTAATTATGGAAGTGATGTAGTTGATTTTGCCGCACCCGGGGTACATATTTTATCTACCTGGACTAACAATCACTATGCTTATGCAAGCGGTACATCCATGGCGGCGCCGCATGTTGCAGGTTTGTTACTATTACGGGGAAGAAATATTACCAGCTCAGGTGTTGCGAAGAACGATCCCGATGGTACGCCGGATCCTATTGCGCATTATTGAACAATAACCCATTGAAAAAATGGCCGATTGAAAAATGGCCATCGAAAGAATAGCCCACCGTTTAAACGGTGGGCTATTTTTCCAATTTAGGCTATAATCATTTCTGCATGATACAACGGTACCTGTACTCAATTCTCGTTTTATCGCAGGTTTTTTTAGTTTTATTGGTTGTCGTTGCAGTTTTCGGCTTGCCGGCTTTCTTTTCCGGGATAAGTGTTAATGGAATTCCGATCCTCATGTTCCACCCTGAAGCTTTTGATTCAAGTGTTGCATAGCTTGTTTTTATACCTGATTCATCGGGTCCTGAAACGGTTTGTTTACCCATATTCCCAATGCCAGTGAAATAATTAATACTTACATTGAATAAGCGTTGCTGATTTCTCCCAAACTCAAAACCCATTCCTGTAAGAAATGCCGTATTCCAATTACCAGCACGATATTCGTAAGTGGTTGATCCCCCGCCTGATTTTGAAACAATATCTGTTTTGGGAGCTGCAATATATCCTACGCCAAGTGAAGGTTGTAAACGAACCCACCCGCCTTTGCTTTTGGGTTCAGCTTTCTTTGCGGTGCTGTTGCTGCTCTTGGTTTGACAGCGACTTGACTGAGAGGAATAATTTTTTGTGCAGCTACTGCGATAGGAATAATTGCCACAGGAACTTTTAGCCGAAGATTTCGGTTTAGAGGCTGATGCTGTTGTTGGTTTTTTTGCTTTCTTAAATAATATAGGGTTAGTTGTAAACTGGTATCCTGCTTCCAGCCGAACCTGCATATTTGCTTTTGTTGCATTGTACACATTCATGCCGGTTTCCAGATCATTAAAATTATATAACACACCGGATCGACTGGTACTTGCTCCTAAATAAGGCCCGAAGCCCTGTTTGAATTTATAATCAAGTCGCAAACCAAGCTGCGGATCAAACACTCCTCCTAAAGGAGCAAATGATCCCAGGCTATTGTAATTGACAGTTGTCTTTGAATTTTCAAAACCTACATGTGGAGTCAGGGAAAGTTTTTGGGCATTCATTGCAAGCGCAACGGCAATGAAAAGGCCCGATAAGGTTACACTTCTCATGGCAATAGATTTTAGTGCTGAGAAGTTAAGATAATTTTTTACCGGGGAAAAATTTTATGTATGAGCGGCAGGAACCGGTTCCAATTTTCTCAAAGCTGCGCCGAGTTTGTTTATCATTTCTCCAATCTCTTCTTTTTTACAAGTACCAACACTGAGACGATACCAGGGGTTGCTGCGGTCGCTTCCAAATGCATAGAAGGGAACTACAGCAAGACCAGCTTCGTTCAACATATAGGCAGTTACATCAGCTTGTGTTGCCAAAATTTTGTCGTCCATTGTTTTTCGGCCAACTGCATCAACTTTTATCGTGAGATAAATGGCGGCTTCCGGCGTGATACAATCAACAGGTAATCCTTCATCCTTCAACTTCATAAAACCTGCGTGAATGCTACGTAACCTTTCTTCTAATTCATTTTTAAAATGTGAGAGATAATTTTCTATTTCCTTTTTCCTGCCCAAAAATTTTGCTACTGCTTTTTGCTCTGCCATTGGTGCCCATGCTCCCACATGTCCGAGTATGGCTTTCATCTTATTGATAATGGATGAAGGTCCCATGCTCCAGCCAACTCTTACACCTGTTGCCGCAAATACCTTACTGATCGCATCGATGAAGATGGTATAGTTGCGCATCTCACTTCTGAGCGAGACAGGATTATAGTGTTTGATATCACCATAGGTCAAATGCCAATACATTTGATCATACATCACAAATACTTTCTTTTCTTTTTCGCCTCTCCGTGCATTTTCTTCCAATACAAGATCACAGATGGCCTCCAGTTCTTTTTTTGAAAAGGTTGTACCGGTAGGATTTTGTGGTGAGCATAAAGAAATAAGTGTGGCTTCTTTAATATGCGGACGCATATCTTCGGCCGTCAGCATGAAGTTATTTTCCGCCGTTGCTTCTATCACTACGTGTTCGCCATCTACAAAATGTGTATAGTGATTATTGTTCCAGGAGGGTACCGCGTAGATCACTTTATCACCTTTGTCACAAATCGCACGATAGGTTGCATAAATAAGTGGACGGCCACCTGATGCAACAAGGATTTCAGTTAATGAATAATCCAGCTTTTCCCATTCCTTCATAAATGAAACGATCGCTTCACGCAGATCAAGATTTCCTTCTGCAGCGGGATAATTGGTGAAATGATTCCGGTAAGCAGTCACAATTTC
>DASVAM010000707.1:0-4862 GCA_036376375.1 Chitinophagaceae bacterium | reverse complement strand
TAACCGGAAGTCATTAGCGAGATCAATTATTTTTACTTTTTCAGCAATGTCATTTTCTTCCAGAAATTTTTTTGATTCGCCATGACCGAGGCATAAAAACAATACATCTATATCCCGGGCTAAAGCCGAGGGCAATTCATTAGTGAACTTAAGATCAGTTTCTCCTAACAGGTCCTGGTGAATAGTATGCACCGGTTTGCCGGCATTGCTGCGACTATGAATAAAGGAAACAGATACACCCGGATGATGAATCAACAGACGTATGAGTTCGCCACCCGTATAACCTGCTCCTCCGATTATGCCTGCTTTAATGGCCCCCTTCCGACTTCCCCCGATGGGGGAAGCCACCTGCCCACTTACCTCGCTTTCCGATCCAGTCTTATGTTTTACCTGATCACTCATTACTGAAAATTGAACATGTATATTGAGTATTGAACATTGAGTATTGATTATTGAATATTATTTCCCGGTTTCTTTTTGCACAGCATTCCAGATCGAAGTCTGGTTGCCAAAAATTTTGCTGAAGCCTCTCACATCTTCGCCCGTAAAACCAGTATTCATTTCCCCATATTTCCCAAACTTGCTGCTCATAAGGTCGTATTTACTTTCAATACCGTTGATTTGAAAACGGTAGGGCATTAACTGCACAAACACATCACCTGTCACATTTTGCTGACTGTTTTCAAGAAATGCTTCAATGTCTCTCATCACCGGGTCAAGAATTTGTCCTTCGTGCATCCAGTTGCCATAAAACTGTGCCAATGTATCCTTCCACTGCAATTGCCATTTGGTTAAGACGTGCTTTTCCAATGCATGATGTGATTTCAAAATGATCATCGGGGCTGCTGCTTCAAAACCAACACGACCTTTGATTCCAATGATGGTATCGCCAACGTGAATATCTCTTCCGATACCATAAGGTCCTGCTATCTTTTGTACTTCTTGTATTGCTTCTGACGGATGATTAAACTCTTTTCCATTAACTTTTTTAAGCTCACCTTTAACGTAGCCCAACTCCAAACTCCCAACTCCTGACTCAGTAACTTGTGTCGGCCATGCTTCCTCAGGCAACATGCCTTTACTATTTAATGTCTCTTTGCCGCCGACACTTGTTCCCCACAATCCTTTATTGATAGAATACATTGCCTTTTCAAAATTCATCTCAACGCCTTTGCCTTTCAGGTAAGCAATTTCTTCCTCACGACTCAGTTTTAAGTCACGGATGGGAGTAATGATCCCGACACCGGGGATCATAATATGAAATATCATGTCAAATCTTACCTGGTCATTGCCGGCACCGGTACTGCCATGTGCAACTGCTTTTGCGTCTAATTTCTTTACATGCTCTGCGATATGCAATGCCTGGCTTAATCGTTCTGCAGAAACAGAAAGTGGATAGGTATTATTTTTTAAACAATTTCCGAAAATGAGATATTTAATAATGCGATCATAATATCCTTTTACCGCATCCACAGTTGTATGAGTTTTTACACCAAGCTTGTATGCATGCGCTTCGATCTTTTTTAATTCATCATCTGTAAAGCCGCCGGTATTGACAATAATACTATGCACCTCGAAGCCTTTTTCATCTTTTAGATATTTAGCACAGTAAGTGGTGTCGAGTCCCCCACTAAAGCCAAGTACAATTTTGCCCCCCTCCCCTAAAAGGGGACTTTGAAGATTATTATTTTTTGATGTACTCATTTCTTGTCTGAGATTTCGAAAAATGCTGAATAGAATTGTTAACGTATCCCGCCAGGGCAGGAAGTGACACAACGGACGCTCATAGTAGCAATACAGCTGGTCACCAAATTATATATTCAGAAAGTGAAACAACTTTTTTGTTTTGTTTTCGCCTTCCTCCCCTTTAGGGGACGGGGGTTTCAAAAATGGTTTTAGTAGTTTCCATCGTTTGAATTGGAGCAATCGTTCGAGACCGGATTTATTCTCTTCAAAGAATTGTTTGGTCTCTTCAGGTTTGTAGTGATCTTTGGGATCAAAAAGCATTGCTGTACACATGCAATTTTTCCTGTCTTTGCTCATGAGGATATCGTAGTTCACACAACTTTTACAGCCGGCCCAGAAATTTTCATCTTGTGTCAATTCAGAATAGGTAACAGGTTCGTAGCCGAGTTCACTATTGATCTTCATTACGGCAAGTCCGGTAGTAAGACCGAAGATCTTTGCATCCGGATATTTTTCCCTTGAAAGGTCGAATATTCTTTTCTTGATCGCTTTTGCAACGCCGCTTTTTCTGAAGGGAGGCGAAACGATAAGGCCACTATTTGCCACATATTCGCCATGACTCCATGTTTCGATATAGCAAAAGCCAACCCATGTGCCATCGGAAGTGAGAGCGATCACAGCTTTGCCTTCTTTCATTTTATCGGCCACATATTCGGGACTGCGTTTGGCTATACCAGTACCCCTTGCCTGCGCACTTTCAGCCATCTCGTTAGTGATGGTCTCTGCATAATGCACATCATCAGCGGTAGCGACACGAATAATTATATTTTGATTGTCCAACTTGAAATTATTGATGAGATAAGGATGACCAATCCGATTATCATTGCTGGGTGCAGTTCACTGACAGGGACCATGGTGAAGGGCTCGTCCTGTCAGAATACACGTCGAGGTCGGGGAGAATATGCAAACACATCAAAAGCTACAGCATATACTTCTGTAGCATCCGGCCCGTGAAAGGCAACCTGCTTGGTATGTGTTAAAAGGTTTGTCACTATACTAGTGCTTTTTTGTTGGGAACAAAATTATATAAATAATTGTTTTAATCGCACATTTTTTTCACAATACTTGTTTTGATAACAGTCGTTTGTGAAAGTTTAACCGCAGTTTATGAAGATGCATACAAAAGGAAGATAGCAGGCCGTTTATGTATATCCGGTTTACCCTTTTTCCACCCGGCTACTGATCTTGTCCTGATGTATTCCTTGTCTCCTGTCAGATCAACTGCGATACAAATCCTTGTTGAAGGTTGACAAATTTTAAGTATTGCATCGATCAACTGGTTGTTGCGATAGGGTGTTTCAATAAATATTTGTGTGCAATTTTTCCGGGCTGATTCCGACTCCAGTTCTTTGATCACTTTGTTCCTTTCCGCATTTTTTATTGGCAGGTAGCCATTGAATTTAAATTGCTGTCCATTCATGCCGCTTGCCATCAACGCAAGCAATATTGAATTAGGGCCCACTAATGGTTTTACCTCTGCATTCATTTCGTGTGATATTGCTGTCAGGTGTTGACCGGGATCAGCAATACCAGGGCAACCCGCTTCACTAATGATGCCGATCGTTTTTCCCTCATTTATTTTTTTTCTGAAAACGTTAGCCGTTTCGTCATCGGTCTTCATGGTGAACCATTCATAGTTATCAATAACAAATTCTTTTGCCAGGGTTTTCAAATAACGCCTCGCTGTCCGTTCATTTTCTACAAACAATACCTGGCAATGTTTGGCAATATCGGTGATATAAGGAGGGATCGATCGTAATCCTTCTTCATCCAGCAGGCTGGGGATCAAATAGACAGTTGCCGCCACGCTAATCGGTTTTTACTTTAATGAGACTGAGATTAGATGCAATGATGGCGAAAGCCGGGGCGAATATGATCACTACATGCATTAAATAAAATACAATGCCGTTGCCAATTGCCAAACCTTTGTGTCTTCCGGTATAAAAGATCGATTTCTGCAGGTTAAAGTCATTTTTGGCCAGCCCATAGTCGAGCATTGAAAAGCCATAATAATAACATTCAACTAAAATCGCAATCAACGGAGTGATCCATCCTACAACCGGAAAAAGGGAAAGAAGGATCAGCCCGATCATATAAACAGTTTGCCAGCCTGCATTGCGAATGGCGAGTCGCATACCTCTTCTTGCAGCTGGTAATAGTTGCGGAAGGTTAAATTTATATTCCCTGTTTTCTATGATGGCTTCGGTTTTTTCACTGAGATATGCAAAGACAGGCGATCCGATAATTAATATGAGGTATTTGAATAAAGAGAAATAAAAAAGAAATAATACCAAACGAAGCATAATGCCTGCCATTACAAATATAAAAGCAAGAAAAGGATTGCGTTCTTGTTGAAGCCAGGGTTCGATCCGCAACTGGAGACTTAACCAGGATACCGCCTCATTTGCTGAACGGGCAAATAATATCATGGCGACAATAAATAGCAATGTATAAATAATGCCCGGAATAATTATCCATTTTATCATTTTATGCTCACGGATAAACCTGTTTGCTTCATCAAAAGATTGAAATGCTATGATAATTTCTTTCAGCAAGACATAAATTTGAGTAAATATAAAGAGAAGCTGTGAGCTATGAGCCATGAGCTATGAGCAAGAATTTTTAATGTATGAAGAAATTGCCGATTGACTTCTATTAACGAAGTAATGTCGATGTCATAAGAGAAGCTGTGAGCTATGAGCCATGAGTGACGAGCAAGAAAATTTTTAATGAATGAAGAAACTTTCGATTGACTTCTATCAACGAAGTAATGTCGTTGTGATCGCAAAAGAGTTGCTTGGAAAAATATTAGTGACAAAATTGGATGGTCCCGATGGCTATCGGCATGAAACATCGGGCCGTATTGTGGAAGTAGAAGCCTACAATGGTATTATTGATAAAGCATCACATGCTGCCGGTGGCAGAAGAACAAACCGGAATGAAGTAATGTATGGCAACGGAGGAGTGGCCTATGTTTATTTATGCTATGGTATTCATCACTTATTTAATGTAGTAACAAACGAAAAGGAAATACCGCATGCGATTCTGGTAAGGGCCCTGGACCCATTAACCGGAATTGGCAGAATGCTGGAGAGAACCAACAAGAAACAATTGGA
>DASVAM010000705.1:0-5566 GCA_036376375.1 Chitinophagaceae bacterium | reverse complement strand
TAAAGATAGCTTTCCTTCTTCAAATTCTTTCCCTTTGCCGCTATCGAATGTAGCATATCTTTCTTTTCTCAGCTTTCTAAAATCAGATTTATTTAAAATATTGTCAGCCGTTATTAATGCTCTTGCAAATGAATCAATGCCCCCAATATGTGCATGAAATAAGTCTTCGGGATCTGTTGAGTTACGGCGGATCTTCGCGTCGAAATTTATTCCGCCACCTTTAAAGCCACCAGCCTGCAGGATGATCAGCATCGCTTCAGTCAATTCGTTGACGTCATTGGGAAACTGATCGGTATCCCAGCCATTTTGATAATCGCCACGGTTGGCATCAATGCTTCCCAGCAATCCTGCATCGGCCGCCACCTGCAATTCATGGGTGAATGTATGACCAGCTAAGGTTGCATGATTCACTTCAACATTTAATTTAAAATCATCCAGCAGATCATATTGTCGCAGGAAACCGATCACAGTTTCACAATCGTAATCATATTGGTGTTTACTCGGCTCGCAGGGTTTGGGTTCAATAAAAAAAGTTCCTTCAAATCCATTCCTTCTCGCATAATCTTTGGCAGCATGTAAAAATTTTGCCATGTGCTCCTTCTCCCGTTTCATATTTGTATTCAACAAACTCATATAACCTTCCCTGCCGCCCCAGAATACATAATTCTCACCACCCAATGCGATTGTTGCATCAATAGCGGCCTTCACCTGCGCTGCCGCATGTGACAAAACATGAAAATCAGGGTTGGTGGCAGCACCATTCATATATCTTCTGTTTGAGAAAAGATTGGCTGTGCCCCATAGAAGTTTCACGCCGGTCTCCGCTTGTTTTTCACTCAAATACGCTGTGATCGCCTTTAACCTTTTGTCATTTTCTTTTATATCATTGGTATAATCAATTGCATCAACGTCATGAAAACAATAATATGGCAGGCCAAGTTTTGTAATGAATTCGAATGCTGCATCGGCTTTATCTTTTGCTCTTTCTATCGGATCAGTTTTTTCATCCCATGAAAATAAATGAGTAGGTTCACCAAATGGATCTGCACCGCTCCCGTTGAAGCTGTGCCAGTATGCACAAGCAAATCGTAAATGATCCTTCATTGATTTGCCTGCCACCATTTTGTCTTCATCATACCAGCGGTAAGCGAATGGATTGTCTGACTCGATCCCTTCAAATTTAATTTGACCGATCTTCTTAAAAAATTGCGCTTGTCGGGTTGTAATGTCCATGTTAGTTGGTTTTATCAGCAATGATAAACATCGCCGTGTTTTTGATTTCAAAAATTATTTTAATCCCTGTTTAAATGACGTGTAGGCCGGTTTTTTCTGGTAACTACCAGTAAATAATGTTGGAAAATCTGTTCTGCCCAGGCTTGTAACGATCCAGCTATCGGCATCGGTCAGGTTCCATACGGTGATACCATATCGTTGCGAAGCAGGTACATTATTAAAATATGATTCCGCTACATACTTATATTTCTGCGCCTGCTGGTTTAACAGATCTTCCGTTGCGTTAAAAGGCGAGGCATTATTGGGATTGATACGAATATCCAATTCTGATACATGCACTTTCAATCCTGTCGAAGCCAGCTTGATGAACATGTTATCAATTGCACTGTTTGAAATATTAATATTTATGTGCATTTGGGTTGCCACACCATGAATAGGAACTGTCTGATTCTTTAGTTCATTTACCATTGATATAAATGAATCCAGCTTTTGTGCGCTCCATTCAAGGTTATAATCATTCAGGAATAATAGCGCTGCCGGATCAGCAGCGTTTGCATACCGGAAGGCATTACCAATGTATGAACGCCCCAATACCGGCGCCCAATAAAACGCATCACCGCTACTTGTCCCTGTTCGAATACTTCCATTTTCTTCAAATGCTTCATTCACCACATCCCATGCTTTTACCTTACCAGCATTACGTCCCACCATCGCCGTTATCCAGTTTTGCATCGCGGAGTTTATGAGTGTTGGATCCAGGCCTGATGAAGGAGCAAACACAGACAAATTATCAATATAGAAATCGCCGGCATTTGGAAAATGGAACTTGATGGAAACGGCAGACTCAGTTGGTGTAAAAGGAAATGAATACTCTGTCCATGTTGTAGTCAATGACTGGTTCAACTGTTCGTAATAAGAAGTTCCCTGGGCAACAGCTCTTAGTGCCTGTCCTGCTGTTGCAGCTCTCGCCCAATATTTTAACGTGTAGGTGGTTGCGCTTGTTACCGTAAAATTATCGGATACAATTTGTACGCTATATGGATTGGGACCCGGAGTAGTAACGTTTACTCTTGCAGCCTTTGTGCCACTTTGAACATTTGTATTTACGATGGAGATATTTCCTGCAGTAGGGGGTGTTGATGAAACCTGGGTAAACCAGTTAGTAAAATCATTTTCAAAGCCCGGGTTGAGCACCAGATTTGATCCCGATGTGTTAGTCAGAGATCGCAGGTAATTTCCATTATTATTCTGGTGCCAAACTAATGTATGGCCATAAACATCCATGCCCGCTGCCTGTATGATGCCGACCAGCTCATCGGCCCTGGAAAAATCATAGCTGCCATCATTTTTTACATTGGCGCCGTGTTTCATCTGGTATTCAAAAGTCACCCTGTCAAATTCTTTTTTTACAAGAGATGAGTAAGAAGAATTATTCTTCATCAGGTCGTAACTGATCGCGACACCAACCGGGAAAGATGCCACTTGTTTCAAAGTCGTCGTATCTGTTGGCACAGGAGGAGCCGGAGGCGAGGGCGGAGCGACCGGGTCTTTGCCACAGGAAGCAAATACGATCGTTGTTACGATTAATAATATCTTATTCCTCATTCTTATCATTCGCCAAAATTAAGTCCGGTGACAAAACTTATTCTTTGGAAGCTGTTTTTTTTATTTTGTTTTTATTTCCACAGTCGCAGATTTTAATCCGGGCGACGATGCAGTAATTTTAATACTTCCTGCTTTTCCTTTCTCTGCCCGGACGATCGCTAACAATAACCCGAAATAGGCTTCACGTTCTGGCGACGCAAAGGAAACAAGGCTGGCCGGATCCCCGTTATCAGTTGCTATGACCTTCCCGGGGCCTTCCACCGTGAACGTGACTTTATTATTTGCTTCAGGTACGGTCAGCCCATTTTGATCTGTCACCCTGATCGTGATGAATGAAAGATCCTCTCCGTTTGCAACAATTGAATTTTTGTCGGCAGTGATCATCAACTGAGCGGCATTCCCAGTTGTTTTTACTATTTGTTCAGCCCATCGCTTACCTTTTTTGTACGCAATAACTTTTAATGCGCCAACTTCGTATTTTACTTCATCCCAACGCAACCTGTATTCAAACTCCGATTTTTTCTTTCTGCCAAGCGAGCGACCGTTTAGGAAAAGCTCGGCCTCATCACCAGAGGTAAAAACATGCACCGGTGTTATCTGGCCTACCCGATCCGGCCAGTTCCAGTGTGGAAGAATATGAACCATTGGAAGATCAGGTTTCCAGCGGGATTGATATAAATAGAAACGATTCTTTCTAAACCCTGCAAGGTCGATGATGCCCGAGTATGAACTCCGTGCAGAATAATAAGGCGTTGGCTCCCCTAAATAATCCCAGCCTGACCAAACAAATTCACCAGCTACGTAAGGATGTCTATCCTGTGATGCAAAAACCTTATCGGCCGATGCGCCAAATGGCGCAGTATAAAGTTCATAAGCGCTCACGTATCTATTTTTGGGATCACCACCTGTGGTATCACTAACCGGTGCACTAATGCCATTAAAGACTGGAAACACGTAAGAACCCCGGGTGCTCAATGCAGATGCTGTTTCACTACTTACAATAAGCTTTTCCGGGAATTTTTTTTGAAAGGCAGGATAGAGTGGTGAAGTTTTAATTCCCCGGAGATGTGAATAGGCAGGTGCATCCCGAATTCCTTCTCCCTGATAATTTAAGCTTATAATATCCATGACGGCGGCGAATGGCATATCAGGTTTTGCATAATTCATCGACGCAGTCGCAGGGCGCGTATCATCTTCTTCACGGACGATATCATAAATTTTTTTTGCAAGCGCAGCACCCGTATCCGCCGTATACTGTTCTCCTACTTCATTACCGAAACTCCATGCAATAATGGATGGGTGATTCCTGTCTCTTCTTATAAAAGACCTTGTGTCGGCTTCATACCAGTCTTTAAAGATCAAATGAAAATCCAACGGTGTCTTTTTTCTTTCCCAAACATCAAAGATTTCGTCGATCACTAAAAAACCCATTTGGTCGGTAAGATCGAGTAACTCCGGAGCGGGCGGATTATGGGCCATGCGTATAGAATTGCAACCCATTTCTGCGAGGACCTCCAATTGTCTTTCCGCCGCTCTTGTGTTAAAAGCTGCACCTAATGCACCGAGATCATGATGTTGATTCACACCTTTGAAACGAATGGGTTCTCCGTTAACAATTAATCCTTTTACCGGATCAAAAACTATTGAACGAACACCAAACCGGGTCTCATATACATCAATAAGCTTTCCGTTAATAGATAATCTTGTTACCGCAACGTACAAATTTGGTTTTTGGGAAGGCAAAGGACCCCATAACATTGGCTTATCTAAAACAACAGAGCTCTGCATTTTTACCTTCTTGCCTTTTTGCAGGTTCTGAGTCGATTTTGGAAAAGCTGTAACCTTTTTTCCGATCTTGTTTAGTTTATTATCCCATAGAAACACTTCTGTATTGACGTCTACATTTTGATCTGTGGTCAGCGCATTTTCAATGTCTATTTGAAGATCGATGGTTGCTGATGACGATGAAACATTTCTTGTTGTGATAAATGCTCCCCATTGTGTTATATGTATGGGGTTCACTTTTGTTAGCCATACATTACGATAGATACCACCACCCGGATACCAACGTGACGAATTTGTTGGATTGTCCAATCTTATTGCCAATTGATTGTCCCCGCCAAAATTTATATGAGGCGTAAGATCGAGACGAAAAGAGTTGTATCCATAAGGCCATCCGCCCACAAGATTTCCATTTAACCAGATCATTGCATAGGACATAGCCCCATCCAAATCCAGGTAAATGATGTTCTCTTTATCGGAAGCCGGTATATTTATTTTTTTCCGATACCACGCCACGCCATGAACGGGTAATCGGCCCATGCCTCCACCAACGATCACATTATTCCCTTCATAAAATGGTTTTGTAATGGCCCAATCATGCGGAAGGTCTACTTGCTCCCATCCACTATCATCATAGTTGGGTTGTACATAAGAAAAGTCGCTGCCGGGATTTCCCGGGGGTCGCTGATGGTGTTTTGAAGGATCTTTAATAAAATCGTTTGCGGTCGGTAATATCCATTTTTTTAAGCCATATTCTGCCGAAGTAATTATTAATGCGTCCAAAGGCTTAGTATCTGCCACCACATCATCATTTCGATCATCAACATTCGGCCGGATGTCGTATATCAATTTGTCGGGATCGGATTCATATCGAATAAATCGCCAGCCGTCATTGATCTTTACACGTTGCCTGCCTCCTGTTTGTCCCCCTGCACCGGTGGCTACT
>DASVAM010000700.1:0-2742 GCA_036376375.1 Chitinophagaceae bacterium | reverse complement strand
GGTAGTGATAAAGCTACGCTTTATAATCGGGGATTGAGATTTTAATTTTTGAAATAGATCCGGAAAACTTACCGCCGGATGTTTTATGAAGCCTATTTGCCGATTAAAGTCCTGGTACCTAATCCATTTGATCAAATGTATGCTGATGGGGCAAATATTTCCCGTTATGGAAAAAGAAAAATTTGTATTGCTATTTATAGTTTATTTTTTACAAAAAGCCGGAGCCAGGTTTTTGATGGCTAAATTACATTGCACTATGCTAACCCTGCTCCAATGGAATTAAATATCGCCTCTGCAAGTACAGAAATGCTGATCAGCAGCTACAAAGAAACTGATGCGGCATTAAAAAAACAGTTGATTGGGGGGTGTGATCTGGTTAGAGTTAAAGGATAAGATCAATCACCTGATCGGGATATCGAAAGAGCTTTCAAAAAGAAACGGATCACCGGACAGATTTGTGTGATTAAAAATGAAGGTCGACATTCATCATGATATATGGATTATAGTGTACAGAGAAACTGAATTGCTCCCCGTTTTGATGGCCTCAGCATTGTTACATAATTTCATAGTTCATTTTTTCTGACTATGAAAATTCTATGGACTTATCTTAACCCTTATCGCTGGTGGATCATGCTGGCTCTTGTGCTGGCAGCCATTGCACAGGTATTATCATTATATGACCCCGTTATCTTCGGAAAGATCATTGACCAGTACACATTAAATCCCGGCAACAAAACAGAAGATGAGCTGGTAAGATCAGTATTGTTCTGGCTGGCGATCGCTGTTGCGATTGCACTGGCTGCACGGCTCGCGATCACTTTTAAAGATTATGTGATGCGCATGGTGGTACAGAAATTCGGCATGCAGATATTTAATGATGGATTGCGGCAAACATTGCGCCTGCCTTACCAGGAATTTGAAGATACCAGCAGCGGCGAGATACTTTCCATTTTACAAAAAGTTAGGAACGATACCGAACGTTTTATCAACTCATTCATCAATATCCTTTTTTCCACTTTTGTGGGTGTTGGCTTTTTGATCTGGTATGCCTTTACCAAACACTGGGCATTGATCCCGGTGTTTTTAATTGGCGTGGTGGTGCTCGGTGGTCTTACCAGTTTATTGAGTCGTTCTATTAAACAACTCCAGCGTTCTATCATTCGTCAGAACCGGCAAATGAGCGGCACCATCACTGAATCGCTACGCAATATTGAGCTGGTGAAAAGCTTAGGTCTGACATATCCTGAGATACGGCGGCTGCGTGAACATACACAGGAGATCTATGATCTTGAAATGGGAAAAGTAAAAAAAGTAAGGACACTTACTTTTTTACAGGGAACTGTGCTCACGATGCTGAAGCAATCGATCCTGTTCATTTTGCTGTGGCTTATTTTCAGGAAAGTATTAACAGCCGGTGAGCTGATCTCGATGCAGTTTATTTCAACGGCTATCATCGGCCCATTGCAGGATCTTGGAGGCATCATCCTCGCTTACCGTGAAGCCGAGGCATCGCTGCAGGTTTTTAATGAGCTGATGAAAAAAGAACCGGAGTATCGCCCCGATGATCCGATCGAAGTTGGAGAGATAGAACATCTTTCGTTTATCAATGTTAGTTTCCGGCATCGCCATGCGCAAAGCAATGCACTGGAGAATATTTCTTTTGAAGCGGAACGGGGCGACACGATCGCTTTTGTCGGGCCATCGGGATCGGGTAAATCAACCCTGGTAAAGTTGTTGGTGGGATTGTATAACCCGGTAAGTGGTGAGATCCGCTACGATGGTATCTCGTCAAAAGATATTCGTTATAACCGGATGAGAAAGCAGTTGGGATTTGTGACACAGGATACTCAACTCTATTCCGGTACTATTCGTGAGAACCTGCAATTTGTAAAACCAGGAGCTACTGATGAAGAGATATGGAATGCGTTGGAAAAGGCATCTGCTGTAAATATTGTGAATGCTTCTGGTAACGGGCTCGACAGCAAACTCGGCGAAGGGGGAAGAAAAATGTCAGGTGGTGAGAAACAACGTTTATCTATTGCCAGGGCATTATTGCGCCAGCCACGGTTACTAATATTTGATGAAGCAACTTCTGCGCTTGATTCACTCACCGAAGAACAGATCACTCAAACAGTAAAAGAGATCTCGTCGCAAAATCAACGGATCACCATATTAATTGCACACCGGCTTTCTACCATTATGCATGCGGATACGATCTATGTATTGGAAAAAGGGAAGATCGTGGAGCAGGGCAGTCATGATGAACTGGTTGATAAAAAGGGACTGTATTATGCGATGTGGCGGCAACAGATCGGGGAAAGAAAAACAACCGTTGCGGAGATGGAAGAAAAAGCAGAGGATTGATGGATTAGACTGGCCCGTTTGATTTATTAATTGTTGAGATGAACACTTGCCGAAGATTGAGATTATGGAGGATTAGTTTTTTCTCAAGGGTATTTGCCATACTTTTTGTCCAGGTGCAGGTTATATTTAAGTTCTTTGGTGCTCGTTCGAAGACAAAGTTGCGGAGTGGTTTAGCGCCTTGTCCTGATGTCATTATAAAATGAATCTTTATAATTAAGAAATGTGAATCGGGACACAGCGCCTCCAGGTGCCACGGATACATCAAGGGAAAAAGAAAAGAAAACTTTTTGCACATGTGGCACGTGTCGCTTATGCGGGGCAAAAGAAAGAACATAAAACTTTTTTAGGCCCATTCGGTCAACTTTAAATTCTTTTTTT
>DASVAM010000690.1:0-5709 GCA_036376375.1 Chitinophagaceae bacterium | reverse complement strand
TCTCCGCCTCCGGCGGAAGACTTTTAGTGACTTTAAAATTGAAGCTAAATTTGTATGATGACAAAGTTAGGGCAACAGCTGGCGATCGGGTATTATCGGGCAAAATTTAAAGTACTTTCCGCTATATCCAACCGAAAAGCGGCGGAGCTGGCTTTGGACCTGTTCACTACTCCTCAATACAGAGATAAAAAACCCTTACCGCCGATTTTTAAAGAGTCCGAAAAATTATCATTCAAACATTTCGGAGAAACAGTTACGGGCTATCGCTGGAATCGTGGAGGACATAGAAAAGTATTGATCGTTCATGGCTTTAACTCTTCCGTCGCAAAATTTGACCGTTACATCAAGCCATTGATGAGAAAAGGATATGAAGTCCTTGCTTTCGATGCGCCGGCCCATGGTTATAGTACAGGCAAAACCCTGAATGCGGTTGTTTTTAAAAAAATGATCGAATACATACATAAAGAATATGGACCGGTAAGATCATACATGGGTCACTCATTCGGGGGGCTTGCTATCTGTCTTGCATTGGAAGAAATTGAACACAATGAAGATTATCGTGTGGCATTGATCGCACCGGCCACCGAATCCAGGACGGCATTCGACACCTTCTTTACTTTTTTGAAACTAAATGAAGATGTCAGAAAAGAGTTTCATGATCGTATTTTTAAACTAAGCAACAAGCCTTCAGATTGGTATTCCGTGAGCAGGGCTATAAAAAACCTGCAAGCAAAGATCTTATGGTGTCATGATGAAAATGATACAATGACGCCCTGGTCAGATGCAAGAAAAGTAATGGATGAAAAACATTTTAATATTGAATTCATCCTCACAAAAGGGTTAGGACATCGACGGATATACCGAGATAATAAAGTAAGCAAAGCGATCATTGAATTTCTTTAGAACCACGATTATAGGATTTGAATGGATTATGAGGAAATTGGGAGAATTCATCAAATCCGGGATGTCTTTTCATACGTTTATTTTATGGAATGAAAAACTTCGTCATTACTTTTTGCAGTTTGCATCTAATCCTTATTTTCAGTTGTGCAAAAAAGGAAAGCTACCCTTTACAAATGGCCAATGAACCCAATCAAACCAAAATGACTTATTTGTTGCTTGCCTTAGGAGATTCTTATACTATCGGCGAAAGTGTTCCTGCACCGGATAATTTTCCTAATAAATCGGTGCAACTATTAAAGAACTCAGGGTACAATTTTAAAGCGGCAGAAATTGTAGCAAAAACCGGTTGGACTACTGATGAACTGCAAAACAATATCAGGAGTCACATATTTACGCCGCCTTATGATATTGTTACTTTACTGATCGGCGTAAACAATCAGTATCGTGGTCGTCCGGTTGACGAATACAAGCCGCAATTTGAAGATCTGTTAAAGCAGGCAATTCAATTTGCAGGCGGCAAGGCAGGCCATGTGATCGTATTATCCATTCCCGATTGGGGCGTTACACCATTTGCAGCAGGACGCGACAGAGATCAGATCGCAAGAGAGATTGATGCCTATAATGCCGCCAATAAAACTATTTCCGAAACTTATAATGTTCATTATATCGATATCACTCCATGGACAAGAGAAGCTGCACATGATCTTACCTTAGTCGCTTCTGATGGACTGCACCCCTCTGCCAAAGAATACAATCGATGGGCAGACAAACTCGCCGGGAAAATAAAAACGATATTTTAATTAGATCCCCGAGCTAAAGCTCAGGGCAATTCAATGAAGACTGTTTATGA
Source organism: Chitinophagaceae bacterium (assembly GCA_036376375.1). Taxonomy (GTDB): domain Bacteria; phylum Bacteroidota; class Bacteroidia; order Chitinophagales; family Chitinophagaceae; genus VBAS01. The sequence goes on along the minus strand of DASVAM010000690.1, from coordinate 3,956 downwards.
ATTGCCCCGCTTTAAGGCTGGGGATTAAAAGAGAAATGTTCTTATTTCAGAAAGTGCTTTTGAATTAGATCCCGAGTTAAAGCTCAGGGCAATTCAATGAAGACTGTTTTGCGAATTGCCCAGCCTTCAGGCTGGAGATTAAAAGAGAAATGTTTTATTGAAGAAAAGGGCTTCAGCCCCTTATGTAAAAAATGAAAGATAAATGCCTAAAACATTTATCTTCCGGTCATGAAAAAATATTTCCTGGCCGTTTGCAGTTTTATCACCCTGCACCTATCTGCACAAGACATTAAAGTATCAGTTTCCAAAGAGATCAAAGAAGCAATGAACAGGATCGATACCAATACTATCCGTTCTCATATTGCTTATTTAGCTGATGATAAATTAAAAGGTCGTTTACCCGGAACCGAAGGTTATCAAATGGCGGTCGACTATGTGACTGATCAGTTCAAAAAAATGGGGGTAGCGCCGGGTGGAGATGGCGGTGGTTTTACGCAAAAACTCATTATCAGGAAATCAATTGTAGACAATCGTTCTGCCGTAGCTGTGTTGAAAGACAAAAATGGTAATATTGATTCGTTGACATTTGTAAAAGATTTTACCCCATCTCCTCACCCGTTAACTGCAAACGCATCGGCCGAGTGCCAGTTGGTTTTTGCTGGTTATGGAATTGAGATCCCGGGAGGTTATTCCGATTATAAAGGAATAGATGTAAAAGGGAAAATTGTAGTAGTAATAAATGGTGTGCCGGACGGATTACATTCAACCACCGCCGCGCATTATTCAAATGCTGGCACTAAAGCAACGATCGCTTATGAAAAAGGCGCTGCCGGGGTGATCGCTGTAAATCCCGTGGCCCGCCCGTTATCCAATTTGAATCCAACGATACAGAATAACATCACTATAAACCCGGAAAAGACCACAGCTTACGGACGTGGATTTACAGGCAACATGAAAATAGTAATGATCGGCACAGCTGGATTATTAAAAAGGCTTTTCATGAATTCAGGAAAGAGCCTGCAGCAGGTGCTTGATAATATTAAAAAAGGAAATCCCTCATCATTTGAATTCGGCTATAGCTTGTCGGCATCTTATACAACTACCTACAGCGATATGGAAAGTTATAATGTGGTGGGCCTGATACCAGGAACCGATAAGAAACTAAAAAATGAATACGTGGTGCATACTGCCCATCTCGATCATGTGGGTATCGGAAGACCAGTTGGTCATGATTCCATTTATAACGGTGCTCATGATAATGCTTCCGGTGTGGCTTCCCTTCTTGAGATAGCAGGAGTTTATAAATCGTCGGGAGCAAAACCCAAACGTTCTATATTGATCATCATGGTCACGGCTGAGGAAATGGGACTGCTTGGCTCATTCTATTATGCATCAAATCCAACGGTGCCTAAAGCATCGATAGTAGCTGATGTAAATACGGATATGCCAACGCTGATCGCACCACTTCTCTCTGTTGTTCCATTGGGTGCGGAACATTCCAGCCTGATGAATAATGTAAAGTTTGCAGCGAAATATCTGGGGTTGGAAGTTGAGAAGGATCCTGAACCCAATGAGAACCGTTTTGTGCGCAGCGATCAATACAGTTTTGTAATAAATGGAATTCCTGCTTTGCATATTAAATATGGAACCAAATCAAATATTCCCGGCTTTGATCTTACCGCTTTTGTAAAAGCATGGAGAACCAAATACTATCACCAGGCACTTGATGGATTAGAAGGGGGTATTTTTGATTTCGCTGCTGCCAAAACTTATGTTCAGCTAAACTTTTTGATCAGCTACTCTGTCGCGATGACAACCGAACGACCAAAATGGAATGATGGAGATGTGTTTGCGGCAAAGGGTTTTTAATTTATTTCAATTAGAATTTTGAACCACGGAGACAAAAAGACACTAAGGTTCACAAAGATTAATCTCCGTGTGTCGCCGTGAACTTTAGTGTCTCCGTGGTTTAAAAAGCCAAATGGAGACACTACCAATATTTTTTATTATTGATTTAATTCATGTCATTTCCAAATGATTGTGTTCACAAGTTTGCTCACAATTTGGAGTCTGACAAACGGGGAATTACAGAAAATTGAAATTTCTGCGTTATTATTGCACCCGTCTGGTGTTCGGCTACATATATATCATATGTCGTCAGGGTCAATAGTAAATGGTGAATTCTGAGCGATCCTATTAACCACTAACGATTAACTATTAGCGAAAAAGCTGAGCAGCGAACAAGGTGTACAAGAGTGCGACGCAACAGACGATGATAGTAGCACACAAGCCGATACCATAATACTAGAAACCTTATATGGCGAAAAACCTGTTGATAGTTGAGAGCCCTGCGAAAGCAAAAACAATTGAAAAAATACTCGGAAAAGAATTCCAGGTAAAAAGTTGTTTTGGCCATATCCGCGACCTCCAAAAGGCCGGGATGGGGATCAACATGGATAAAAATTACCAGCCCACCTATATTATTTCTCCTGAAAAAGAAAAGGTTGTCAAGGACTTAAAGAGTTTAGCGAATAAATCAGATGAAGTGTGGCTGGCGACGGATGAGGACCGTGAAGGTGAAGCCATCAGCTGGCATTTATGTGAAGTGTTAGGCCTTGATCCGAAAAAAACAAAGAGGATCGTTTTTCATGAGATCACCAGGCCGGCGATACAGGCAGCGGTTGAAAATCCAAGAACGGTTGATATGAATTTGGTGATGGCTCAACAAGCCCGTCGTGTGCTGGACAGGATTGTTGGATTTGAACTGAGCCCTGTTCTCTGGCGCAAGATCAGCATGAGGAATAACCTGAGTGCAGGTCGTGTACAAAGTGTCGCTGTTCGGTTGATAGCAGAAAGAGAAAGAGAGATCAATGCTTTTGATGCCGTCAGTACATTCAAGATCGAAGGTTTGTTTACTGCAAAAGATGTAAGCGATAAACCAGTCACCTTTTCTGCGGAAGGTAAAAAACAAAACAGCGCTGAAGATGCAGAAGCATTTTTGAAAAGCTGTATCGGCGCGACATACACTGTAGCTGATATACAGGTAAGGCCGGGAAAAAAATCTCCTGCTCCCCCATTCACTACTTCTACATTACAGCAGGAAGCATCCAGAAAATTAGGTTATGGCGTAAGCCGGACAATGATCCTTGCACAAAAGCTTTATGAGAGCGGTAAGATAACCTACATGCGTACGGACAGTGTGAACCTTAGCAACACGGCGCTCGGTGATCTTACCAACACGATCAAAGAAATGTATGGTGAACAATATCACCAGTTCAGAAAATACAAGAACAAGAACGAAGCGGCGCAGGAAGCACACGAAGCAATTCGCCCCACCTACATGAGCAATACAACGGTGGAAGATGCAGAATGTAAAAGACTGTATGAGCTTATCTGGAAACGTACGATGGCCTGCCAGATGGCCGATGCAGAAACAGAAAAGACAACTGCCAGGATCAATATCTCTACTAATAATGAAGAATTGACCGCACAGGGCGAGGTGCTGAAGTTCGATGGATTTTTAAAAGTGTATCGTGAAGATCGAGATGATGATGATCTCGCTGAAGAAGAACAGGAAGGCATGTTGCCACCACTCACTGTCGGACAGAAATTACCCTTAAATGAATTAAAAGCAACAGAAAGATTCAGCCGTGCGGCGCCAAGATATACAGAAGCATCTCTGGTAAAAAAATTAGAAGAGCTGGGTATTGGGCGTCCGTCTACGTATGCACCTACTATTTCTACCATATTAAAAAGAGGATATGTAGAGAAAAGAGATAAAGAAGCGGTGCAAAGAGACTACCGTGTGCTGATGTTGAAGAAAGATAATCTTACAAAGCTTACCGAAACGGAGAATACCGGTGCAGAAAAATCAAAGCTCTTCCCTACTGATCTTGGATTGGTAGTGACGGATTTTCTCACACAGTATTTTGATGATATAATGGATTACAGCTTTA
>DASVAM010000688.1:0-7917 GCA_036376375.1 Chitinophagaceae bacterium | reverse complement strand
TAAAAGAAAAACGTTGGGTGAATATATACAGTTCATTGCTCCGTTCCAGGACCCGCAGACAGGTAAAGTTTCTTATTCAGCCGCTATTGGGCAGGTGAAAATAAAAGATACAGGTACCGTTAGACGGTATCTGAACATGGTCGCGAATTTTCCTGCTGATGCAAGGATGCACTATGGCATCGTGGAGACGGATGCAACAACCGAAAAGAAAAATGATTATGTTGGATTATATTTTATCAAAACCTATGGTCTTGATAAAGCGCCGATCGAAGGAGATGTAGTTACCGATGCAAGACAGGACTATGAGCCACTTACCGGCAATCCGATTGTACTGATGAGTATGAATCAGAAAGGCGCCAGCGATTGGGCAACGCTTACAGATAAGAGTGCAAAGAACAGGATCCCTATTGCCATTGTTCTTGATAATACCGTTTACTCTGCCCCGGTAGCCGAACAAAGGATCGAAGGGGGAGATTCACGTATCACAGGAAACTTTACTGTACAGGAAGCACAAGACCTCGCGAGCATTTTAAAGGTGGGTAAACTTCCCGCTCCTGCAAAGATCGTACAGGAACAAGTGGTAGGTCCAACCCTGGGAGCTGAAGCAATTCGTGGTGGAAGCATGGCTTTCATCATTTCTTTTGTTGTTATCTTTTTACTCATGCTGGTTTATTATAATACCAGCGGATGGATCGCCAACATTGCACTTATCCTAAACCTTCTTTTTACAGTTGGAGTATTAACTTCTTTTGGCGCCACGCTTACCGCTCCTGGTATTGCAGGTCTCGTGCTTACCATTGGTATGGCGGTGGATACTAACGTAATTATCTATGAACGTATAAAAGAAGAATTAACCCGGGGGAAAAGTTACCAGGTAGCGATCAATGATGGTTATCGCCGATCATTGCCACCGGTACTTGATGGACACGTAACCACGTTGCTGACGGCTATTATCCTTTTCATTTTTGGATTAGGCCCTGTAAAAGGTTTTGCAACAACCCAAATCATTGGTATTCTTCTCTCTTTGTTCTGCGGTATTCTTGTCAGCCGTTGGGTGAGTGATTGGTTTACTAATAAAAAGAAACACCTCGAGTACTTTACTGGTATTAGCCGCAAAGTTTTCAAAAATGCGAATTTCAAATTCATTCAATACAGAAGGGTTGCTTACATGATCTCGATAGTCGTATTGGCGTTGGGTATTGGAGCAATTTTCAATGGCTTTGACCAGGGCGTTGAATTTAAAGGTGGCCGCAGTTATAATATCCAGTTTGATCCTTCAAAGACATTAAATGTAGAAGCGATCCGCCAGGATCTTGAGGCCGCGTTTAACGAAAACCCTACTATTAAAACAGTTGGTCTGAATAATCAGCTTGATATTACCACATCTTACCTCATCGATGATCCGAGGGTCGGTGTGGATTCAATAGTAGAAAGGCAATTATACAATGGCCTAAAAAATCACCTTGGCGGCGTAAGTTTTGAACAATTTGACACCAAAAATAAGCTTGGGTCAAAGACAGTTTTGCCAACCATTTCTGATGACTTGAAAAAAGGCGCAAGAAATGCAACTATCATCGCGGTAATATTGATAGCCTTGTATATTTTTATCCGGTTCCGGGACTGGAGATATTCTCTTGGGACTATCATTGCCTTACTGCACGACGTGTTAGTTACAGTCATAGCATTCTCCTTTTTAAGAAATGTTGTTCCTTTCCCGCTTGAACTTGATCAGCACTTTATTGCTGCAATCCTCACCGTTATTGGTTTTTCCATGAACGATACAGTTGTGGTATTTGACAGGATCCGGGAATACAGTGGTACAATGAAAGGAGAACCAAAAGAAGTTATTATCAACAAAGCAATTAATGATACAATGAGCCGTACGATCATGACTTCTCTAACAGTGTTTCTTACACTTTTAATTCTTTTCATATTCGGAGGTGAGGTTACGAGAGGATTTGCATTTGCAATGCTGATTGGTGTCATCACCGGTATTTACTCATCAGTATTCGTGGCTGCACCGGTGCTTGTTGACCTTGCGAGGGGTAAAGCATTAGGTAAAACTGAAGCTGCTACAACTGCAGCTCAAAAACCTGCAGTAAAACCAGCGACGGCCAAAAGCTAATAAGTTTTTGATCATATAAGAAAACCCCTGTTGTCAACAGGGGTTTTTTATTTTGCTTAAAGAAACTGAATGATCTAAACCGCAAAACTGCTGCCGCAACCGCAGGTCGTGCTTGCATTAGGATTTCTAAAAGTGAATCCCCGGTTATTCAGTCCATCCTCCCAATCGATCTCCATTCCATACACATACATTTCATGAGCAGCATTCATGATGCAAGCGATGCCGTCGATCTCAAATGCTTTGTCTTTTTCTGTTGGATGATCGAATCCGAGGATATACGACATGCCCGAACAGCCACCTCCCTTCACTCCCACTCTTAGCTTTTGACTTGTGTCAAAGCCCGGCTCCTGCATCAGCTTTTTAATTTGCCTGATCGCTCCTTCTGTCATGACCACTGGTTTGCTCTCACTTACTACCATTTTCAATTAATTTACCTGCAAAAATAAAAAACAAACGGCAGGCCTATTTTCTAATTCCGAAAAGAAAGAGCCTTTTGCCTGTATTTTTGCGATGTCTAAACAAAATCTATGGATACCCAAACACTAACCCTGGTTCTTTCCACTTTTGCTGTTGTACTCTCACTGTTGACGTTTTATTTGCTGTATTCCAAACAGGATACCAGGAAAAATGCCGATCCTGCATATAACACCAGGCCATTGCAATTACAGGCGTATGAAAGGCTGGTCATTCTTACTGAAAGAGTTGCTTTACCAAATATTGTAAGCCGCGCCAATCAACCTGGCCTCACGGCAAAAGAAATGCAATTGCTGATGCTTGAAAGTATCAAGCAGGAATTTGAATACAATAGTTCACAGCAGATTTATGTTAGTCCGGTAGCATGGCAGGCTGTCAATAATTTAAAAGAACAAAATATGCTTATCATTAATCAAATTGCTCAAACACTGCCGGCAGATGCAAGAGGCTATGATCTTGGCAAAAGAATTATGGAAGTAATTATTGCCCAGGATAAAAAAGCATTACACAATATTGTTCTGGAAGCATTAAACTTTGAAGCAAGAAAGCTGATGAAATAGCCCACCCAACCCTCCCAAAGGGAGGGCTTAAAGACACTCTGCATGGAAGCGAATGATAAAAAATATACTGATAGTGGAATTGAGATAAAAAAAATTTACGATCAAGGCGATCTTCCTAATGGCCTTTCCGGGGGTGAGGGGGCTGGCGAATTTCCATTTACCCGCGGTATACAACCTGATATGTACCGCGGCAAATTATGGACCATGCGCCAATACGCGGGGTTCAGTACCGCAGAAGAAAGTAATAAACGCTATCATTATTTATTATCACAAGGTGTAAATGGATTGAGTGTTGCTTTCGATCTTCCGACACAAATAGGTTATGACAGTGATCACCCGCTGGCGGAAGGTGAAGTAGGCAAGGTTGGCGTTGCGATCGATTCTATAGAAGATATGAAAGCGTTGTTTGACAGGATCAAGCTCGAAGATGTCTCGACGTCAATGACAATCAATGCTACGGGTTTTATACTGCTTTCACTGTATATTGCCCTGGCCAAACAACAAGGTGCTGATCTCAAAAAAATTTCCGGCACGATTCAGAACGACATATTGAAGGAATATGCTGCAAGAGGAACCTACATCTTTCCTCCAAAGCCATCGATGCGAATTGTCACCGATATCTTTGAATGGTGCAGCCATGAATTGCCAAAATGGAATACCATTTCTATTAGCGGTTATCATATTCGTGAGGCGGGAAGTACCGCGGTGCAGGAGATTGCCTTCACGCTCAGTAATGGAAAAGCTTATGTAAAAGCCGCATTGGAAAAAGGATTAGATATAAATGTTTTTGGCAAAAGACTTTCTTTCTTTTTTAATGCCCATAATAATTTGTTTGAAGAAGTAGCTAAGTTCCGTGCTGCCAGAAGAATGTGGGCTAAAATGATGAAAGAATCAGGCGCCACAGATCCAAAGGCAATGATGCTGCGTTTTCATTCTCAAACGGGCGGCAGCACACTAACAGCTCAACAGCCACTAAATAATATTTCACGGGTAACTATTCAAACGTTGGCAGCAGTTTTGGGCGGAACGCAATCCTTACATACAAATGGTTATGATGAAGCATTGAGTCTGCCAACAGAAGAAGCGGCGAGAATTGCTTTACGTACGCAGCAAGTCGTGGCATTTGAAAGCGGCGCACCCGACACAGTGGATCCGCTTGGTGGCAGTTATTTCATAGAATCGCTGACCAATGAAGTGGAAGAAGCAGCCTGGAAACTGATCGAAAAGATAGATGCAATGGGTGGAAGTGTAGCTGCTATTGAAGAGGGATTTATACAAAATGAGATTGCACGCAGTGCCTACGATCATCAACGAAAAGTGGAAAGAAATGAAAAGATCATAGTGGGTGTAAATAAATTCCAGGCAGAAGAAGCGCCGATCCCTATTTTTAGAATCGACGATAGTATCAGGATTGTACAGTCGGAAAAACTAAAAAAACTAAGAGACAACCGGGACCGGCCAAAAGTCGATCAGCTACTCCAGCAATTAAATGACAGGGCTGTCAGCGGTGAGAACCTGATGCCCGCCGTGATAGAAGCAGTCGAAAATAAGATCACGCTTGGAGAAATCGCGGATGAGCTCAGAAGCGTGTTTGGAGAATATAAATAAATTCCATTAAAGCTCTGTATTGTAGTGAATGACCGATCTTAGTGATTGTCATGCCGACGAAGGAGGCATCTATACGATAATAGTTATGTTCTACAATAACAGGCAATATTACGTTTACATTCTAACCAATTACCAAAAAACAGTTCTGTATACAGGTGTTACCAACAATTTAGAACAAAGAATAATAGAACATTACCTTACTAAAGGAGATTTAAAGACTTTTACTGGAAAATATAATTGCTTTTACCTGGTGTATTACGAATGTTCTCAATATATCAATAATGCGATCCTTAGAGAAAAGGAAATAGAAGGATGGGGCAGGAAGAAAAAAGAAGAATTAATTAGAAGCTCTAATCCATCCTGGAAGTTTTTGAATCATGAAATTTTGGGAGAATGGCCACCATCGAATGCTACTCATAGACGCGAGTCGTATTGATTCCTCCTTCGTCGGAATGACAATCCTCCAGTATTTAATTGCATTTTTAATTGAAACATTGCCAGAATAAATGATTGCTGACAACCCGCACCAAGGATCCCTTCTACGCTTCTTTAGCCCATGGATCTTTTAAGGTAACAGTCCTGTTAAAGCTCTGTATTGTAGTGAAACCCCAATCTTAGTGACTGTCATGCCGACGAAGGAGGCATCTATACGACAATAGTTATGTTCTACAATAACAGGCAATATTATGTCTACATTCTAACAAACTATCAGAAAACTGTTTTGTATACTGGTATTACAAACAATCTTGAACAACGTGTGACAGAACATTACCTTCAAAAAGGCAACATAAAAACCTTCACCGGCAAATACAATTGCTTTTACCTGGTGTATTACGAATGCACCCAATACATCAACAACGCAATACTGAGAGAAAAGGAAATAAAAGGATGGGGCAGGAAGAAAAAAGAAGAATTAATTAGAAGCTTTAATCCATCCTGGAAGTTTTTGAATCATGAAATTTTGGGAGAATGGCCACCATCGAATGCTACCCATAGACGCGAGGCGTATTGATTCCTCCTTCGTCGGAATGACAACCCTCCGGTATTTAATTGTATTTTTGACTGAAACATTGCCAGAGTAAATGATTGCTGACAACCGGCACTGCAAGGCGTATTGATTCCTCCTTCGTCGAAATGACAACCCCCTTTTTTGCATATTTTTTAGTAATAGAAACCCAATTATATTTCTACATCCATTTACTCAAAAATTCATTGAACTCGTGCCGGAGCGAATTCATGATCTGTTCGAACTGTTCATATCGTTCCTTGAGCCCTTCACCCTGGGTGATAAAGATTGCGTCAACATGTCCCTCGTGCATTTTTGCATCATGACTTAATCCCGTTACGTACCCCTTGACCTGGTGCCTGAGATCGCTGATGTTTTTTTGCTGAATGAAGAATTGGTTTTGAAAATGCTCAACACCTTTCCTGGCTTCCTCACTGGTATTTTTTGAGGATATCTCAAGCAATCGCTTGTTCATGATCTCAAGTTCATCTTTATAAAACTCAAGACCTTTTGCCCAGATCGTATGATCGGTGCCCGCTTTTGATATATTTACGTAACTCATATAGACTTTTAACCAAAAATATAATTTGAAAAAGTGAGCGGTAATGACAAAAGTCAAACGAGAACATGATTGTAAATGCAGATGTGATTTCACCTCAGGAATATCGCAGGAACTAGGAACCTTTCTTCACCTGTTTAGCCCAATCATCTTTTAAAGTAACAGTTCGATTAAAGATCATTCCTTCCTCCGAAGAATCTTTATCCAAACAATAATATCCTTTTCGCAAAAACTGGAAGCGGTCATTGAATTTTGCATTTCTGATTGATGGCTCAGCATATCCTTTCACCACTTTCAACGAATCCGGATTTATATAATCTTTAAAATTTCCCTCCTCGCTTGAAGGGTCTTCGACCCTGAATAAGCGATCATATTCTCTAACTTCAACGACAACAGCATCTGCAACATTTACCCAATGCAAAGTTCCCTTAACATTGATGCCTGAAGTGTCATGGCCGCTTTTGCTTTCAGGAATATAGGTACAATGGAGCTCTGTCACATTTCCATTATCATCTTTGAGCACTTCATTACATTTAATGATGTAAGCGCTTTTTAATCGTACCATTTGTCCAGGTGCTAACCGAAAATATTTTTTTGGAGGATTCTCCATAAAATCATCCCGCTCGATATAAATTTCCCTGCTAAATGAAAGCTGGCGAACACCCCCATTCGGATCTTCCGGGTTATTATCGGTTTCGAGTAATTCGCGATCGTTCGTGCCCGAATGGGTCCCTTCGGGATAATTCGTGATAATAACTTTCACCGGGTCAAACACGACCATTCGTCTCAAAGCAATTCTATTCAGATGTTCACGAACACAGAATTCAAGCAATCCAACATCAACAATATTTTCTCTTTTTGCAATTCCGATCCTGTCACAAAATTCACGGATGCTTTCCGGCGTATAGCCGCGGCGGCGAAGACCACTGATCGTGGGCATCCTCGGATCGTCCCAACCAGTTACATATTTTTCATTTACCAGTTGAAGCAATTTTCTTTTACTGGTCACCGTATAGTTAATATTTCTCCTCGCAAATTCATATTGATGTGATGGATATATCTCCAGTTTTTCGATCAGCCAGTCATACAATTCCCGGTGCGGAACAAATTCCAGGGTACAAATTGAATGGGTGATATTTTCAATCGAATCACTTTGGCCATGCGCCATATCATACATTGGATAAATACACCATTTATCACCCGTACGATGGTGATGAGCATGCTTAATGCGATAGATCACCGGGTCACGCATCAGCATATTGATATGCGCCATATCGATCTTTGCACGCAGTGTTCTTGTTCCATCTTCAAATTCACCAGCTTTCATTCTTGCAAACAAATCAAGATTTTCCTCCACACTCCTGTCACGATATTTACTATTTTTTCCGGGCTCCGTCGGCGTTCCTTTCATCGCTGCCATTTCTTCACTGGTGCTGTCGTCTACGTAAGCAAGTCCTTTTTTTATTAGCGTTACAGCCATTTCATATAACTTATCAAAATAATCGCTGGCATACAACTCATTCTTCCATTCAAAACCAAGCCAGTGAATATCATCTTTGATACTATCAACATACTCCACATCTTC
>DASVAM010000678.1:0-5287 GCA_036376375.1 Chitinophagaceae bacterium | reverse complement strand
CAGGATAAAATAATTGTACTTCAAACTTTTTCAGACCTCATGGAGGCGAAGGCAATGCAGAACAAACTGAATGAAAATGGTATTACATCATCGCTCACTGATGAAAATGTGCTTGGCATGGATCCTATCGCCGGTGTTGAGCTTAAAATTTTTGAAAAAGACAAGGAAGCTTCGCTAAGATTATTAAACCAATAGCCTGGAGTGTTTTGAATACTTCAGGATTTCCGCCTTGGTCCATGACGCATGGCTCGAAATAAGACATTTGTTTCATCCGGCTCTGGTGACTCATGAATATCATTTCGGAATCCTGCACGATAGCTTTTTCTGATTTCTGCCAGGCTTCATTTCACCACAAAAGAAACGCGACTTTTTAGCCGCGCTTCTTTCTTAAACCGTCCAATACATTATTTAATTTTCAATGACCTCCTCTTTGGTCAATGGCTTCATGCAAAAGAACCAGTCTTTGCAATACAAGCCTCCGTTTTCTCTTCCCTGCATTCTGTCTTCAGCTGTGCCGCAACTACCGGCAGGCGGCACAATCACATCTTCACCTGGTTTCCAGTCTGCCGGGGTAGCAATGGAAAACTTATCAGCCGTTTGAAGTCCGATCAGGACTCTTTTCAGTTCTTCAAAGTTTCTTCCCAATGATAAAGGGTAATAGATAATGGCCCTGATTTTTGCAGACGGATCAATAAAAAATACGGCACGTACTGCTTTGGTGCTGCTTTCACCTGGTTGAATCATTCCGTATTTTTTTGCTACTTCCATAGTGATGTCTTCAATAAGCGGAAATTTTACTTCCACATTTTTCCAGCCTCTGAATTCTATTTTCTCTTTGATGGTTCTTAACCAGGCAATATGGCTGTATAATCCATCAACAGACAAGCCGACTAGTTGTGTGTTAAGCTTTTTGAAATCATCTTCCATTTTTGCAAAAGTCATGAACTCACTGGTGCAAACCGGTGTGAAGTCGGCCGGATGGCTGAAAAGAACTATCCATTTTCCTTTGAAGTCACCGGGAAATTTTACTGGTCCCTGCGTACTGACTGCTTCGAATGAAGGGGCTGTGTCACCAATACGTGGCATTGGTGTATAAGTTATATTTTCTAAAGTTGTAGTTGACATAAAATTGATTTAAGTATTTAAAGAATGATCTGAGGTGTTTTAGTTTTTATCTCCTGGTTTCATGCCGCAGCAATTCCCGTTGCCCATTCCACTTTTTTTATCTTTTCCCACGCCCATTCCCATTCCTCCTTCCTTCCGATTCATGATTTCATCGAATTCTTTTTGGGTCATCACAACCGGTTTGTAATTTATTCCCAAAGCGTCGAGGTTTCGTGCAAATGCACGGAGATGATTCTCCGATGCCCGTATCAGGTATTTATAAGTTGATTGAAGATCTGTATTACTGGTTTCTGCCAGTGCTGCTTTCAGATCAAGAATATCTATCTCTTCCACTTTAGCGCCGGCACGAAAAGCGGCTTCCTTATTTTGCAGGCCTGATGCCGTCAGTTCATTGTAAAGTTTCTGCAAAGACTGATCAGTAAATACACCTTGTTCATCATTGTTTCTGATAACAGGATCGTCGAGCTTGAATTTATCAATCCAGAGTTTCATTTGTGACATGTGATAGATCTCGCTCTCAGAAATATGTGAAAAAACCTGTTGATCCCATTTATCATTCATTACCCGGTAAACGTCCCGTGCCATTTTTTCTTCCTCCCTCATGCGTAACACGGTGGCTTTTTCGTTGTCAGTAATTGCCTGCGCATAAAGCATACTGCTGATGGTAACCGTAAAAAGCATTAATATTATTTTCATTGTTTTGATTTTTTAATGTTGTTCATTGGTGCCGTTTCCACTAAGTCGCTCGCGTATATTGTTTTTGCATAACAAAGTTCCGTTTACAACAAAATGCTACCAGTAACTTTTGTCACTGAAATCGATGAAAAAAGTCAGGAGCAGAAAGATAGCCCGTGAAATTTTATATATATGCCGGACACTTCAGCCTCTTCTAAATAACCTGCATTAAAAAGATGCCCGATGGCTGCTTTTATGCTCCGGCGCAAGGAATCAGGAACCTGAAATTTTTATATGTCAAAGATCAATTCTGTCAGTTTTTACATTTGATAATGCATATAATAATGTCCCATCATATCTGCTTCATGATGCCCGGGGATGACCGACTACAACGAGTCGCTCCTCATTTTTCACTAACTTCCATCATAGTCAAAACCGACAAATCAACAGCAAGCTGGGATTCGTTTGCCATGACCTCCGACAACTACATTATAACCGACAGTTCAATTAAAGCGCCACCCGTTACTTTTACCCAGCGATTAAAATTTCTTGGACCAGGTTTTATTCTATCAGCGTCTATTGTTGGTTCCGGTGAACTGGTAGCAACCACAGTACTAGGGGCAACGGCTGGCTTTATTGCTTTCTGGGTTATCATAGTAAGCTGCCTGATCAAAGTAGCCGTGCAATTAGAGTTTGGTAAACAAGCTATACTGACTGGTGATTCGGTGATGAGCTTATTTAACAAACTACCCGGTATTCGTTTCGGCAGGACAGGTTGGGCAGTTTGGACGGTTGGCATTCTAACTTCTTTAAAAGTTGTACAAATTGGAGGTATTGTCGGTAGTTCAGCTATTGTATTAAAAATGTTATTTGACGGGCTACCATTATATGTGTATGTCATTTTAGTTGTTGTTGTGACGGCTGCATTGATCGCCGGTGGTTATTACAAAGCAGTAGAAAAAATTTCGCTTGTATTAGTTGTTGGCTTTACTATCACTACCATAATTGCTTTGTTTATGCTTCGGTATACAGCATTCAGCTTTACATGGAAAGATGTTTCAAGTGGTTTGCAATTCAGTTTGCCGTCTGAACATGTTGCCGTTGCATTTGGTGCATTTGGTATAACCGGCGTTGCCAGCGATGAGATCATTGCCTATAATTACTGGTGCATTGAAAAGGGATATGCTGCTTTTACGGGGCAAAGGGATGACAGCGATGAATGGAAAAACAGAGCAAGGGGCTGGATCAAGGTGATGTATTTAGATGCGATTGTTGCCATGGTTATTTATACTTCGGTTACTGCCGCTTTTTACCTGTTGGGTGCGGCCATATTGCATAACAACACAGTTGTTCCGCAAGGCAATGGAGTGATCGAAGCTATTTCATCTATCTATACCCGGTCATTGGGTGAAGGCGCAAAGCTCATTTATCTCATCGGCGCATTCTTTGTTTTATTCTCCAGTGTATTTGCAAGTCTTGCTGCATGGACAAGACTTTTCTCTGATATTTCAGGGCAGGTCGGCTGGATCAATTTCTTTAATGATGTCCAAAGAAAAAAAACTGTAAAATGGCTGTCATGGATCATTCCCTGTACGTGGGCATTGATGTATTTTTTTATTAAACTACCTGTCTTGATGATACTTTCCGGGGGTATTGTTGGCTCTGTTTTGCTTTTCGTAGTGGTTTTTGCCGCTATTCATTTTTATAAACACCGAATCCGGTATTTGGAATCCGGACGTTTTTATTTTGGTGCATTTATGGTTAGTGTTTTATCTATTGTTTGTGTGGGAGTTTACGGATTGATACAGCTTTTGAACGGTTAGTAAGCTTCGCCAAAAAGGATCATCGCGTTGCAGTCCGAGGGGTCCCGACACGCGTTGCAAATTGGCGTGGGTTTTTGAATTTTTAACTTAAAGCGTCCGGCTCAAAACTTATTTCATTTATAACCAATCATATTCGGGATATTTGATATACTTCGTCGGCTGCGGCGGGAGCCCGTAAGAACGGGAGATCGTTGTTGTGTCAACAATATCACTATCGGATTTTTCTGATTGTTCGTTTTCGATTTGCCGGTAGTTATTCACTACTACTTTAAAACGACGTGCAGAAGATTCAACGGGCGTTAAATCATGATAAATATCATCTTTCTCTTCAATTGCATGCATCACAAAATGATTTTGGTAAAGGATCAGTTGATTAAAGAAGTGGGTACAAACGCTCAATAATCATGCGAGACTCAGAAATGATCAGTCAATAAAATGTCAAAGGCAAGAGTAGTTTTACACATTTACGAAGGCACGTCAGTCAAAACCGACACCGGGTCGTCAATAATTATTGCCCAGATCAGTTGTTATTGATCGTGAGACTTCCTGAATTTTCGTTCTGAACCAACAAGTTCGGCACTTTTCTCCCTTATTTTATTATATTCATAGTTTTGTGTTTGAAAATGCAATGAATGAGAAGAGTTGGCTTATACAAACTGGATAAAGCAAATAAGAACGGCCCGCCCGATATTACATCAGTGATCACCACATTGGATTATTTCTATCCATTAAGTGAGGGTGTTAAAGACTATTTTAAAAAGCACAGCTATTCCTGTTCCTTCCGCAAAGGAAAATTGTTACTGAAAGCTGGCCAGGTGTGCGAACATATCTATTTTATAAAAAAAGGTGCCGTACGCGGATTCATCAGAGAAGGAAAAAAAGACATTACAACATGGATCACGGCGGAAAATGAGGTGGTGAGCTCTATCTCGGCACTGGATATGAAGACACCAGCCATGGAAAATATGCAAGCCATTGAAAACTGTGAGTTGTTGGCACTAACATATGACGATTTCCAGGAGCTTTATGTGAGGTTTCCCGAATTTAATATTGTAGCGAGAAAAGTTTTGCAAAAGTATTACCAGGATGCAGAGGGGCGTGCCTTTATCGTTAGACTTACCAATGCTGAAAAAAAGTACCGTCTGTTCATTACAAGATATGGCCACCTGGCCAACCGGATCCCGTTGAAGTATATTGCGTCTTTTCTTGGCATTACTCTCGAAACCTTGAGCCGGGTCAGAAAAAAACTCTCCCTGAACAAGTGATTGGCGGGCAGTTCATAAGGTCCAGATCCTTTCCCGCTGGTGCAATCCCGGTTGTCGTTCCCGAAATTGAACGCGGCTTTGCAGAAAAACTTTGATAATTGTCAAATTTTCCGTTTAAGACCTATCCCGATCAACGTTGTTTTAAGACTGGGAAAAAGATACGAAACCTTCTACTGGAAAGGGTTTTATCGTTTGCAATCCTTCAATTTTAGATACGCCAGGCAAATACCTGCAATTAGTAAGCATTGAAAATATTGATGAATCTTCCTTTACTTTATTTAACGAACCCTGAAAGATTCCGAACCATTACCCTTTCAGATGAAATTGTAAAATCCAGGTAAGATAAAAGAAAGTACACCATCCTCTTTTACATTGCCTGGATTTATTTTGCCAGATAGC
>DASVAM010000677.1:0-2781 GCA_036376375.1 Chitinophagaceae bacterium | reverse complement strand
ACTCAAAATCTGTTTGAACTTTTAAGATCGATCCCTCCGGAAAAACATGACTATCGTTATGCTGATGGCAAATGGACGATCAAAGAAGTTGTACAACACATGTTGGATGGGGAAAGAGTATTTACGTATCGTGCACTCCGTTTTGCAAGAAAAGATAATACGCCTCTGCCAGGCTTTGATGAAAATCTGTTTGCACAAACCGCTAAGGCAGGCAAAAGAAGCTGGAATGATCTTGTCGGGGAATTTGCGGCGCTACGCAAAGCATCTGAAGCAATGTTTGGGTCTTTTGATGATGAACAGTTGGAGCAACAGGGAATCGCCAGCGAAAGCCCAACCTATGTATTGGGGATCGGCTATATTGTTGCGGGTCATGTCAATCATCATTGCCAGGTTATAAGGGACCGATACCTGGAAAAAAGTCTGTAAAAAAGTAATCCCGCTAAAGGCGGGATTATTTAATTCGTTTTATGAATAATTAAAATGGTTTCTTAACCTCATTCCCCTGCTGCACAAGATTCTTTTGCTGCACCATATCAGTGGTTACCCTTGCTGCCTGGTCGATGTAAATATCTTTCCGAAGGTTCTTTATCCATTGATCAAAACGATCTTGTTTGCCTTTGTCATAGCTGAACCTGTTTGCATCCTGCGGAAGAGAAGTGACATCCATCTCCACCTCCAATTTCTTTAAAGATTCGATTTGACGAACCGTTGAACGGATCGCCTTTTGTTCTTTCTGGTATTTTTCAAAATTCAGCGGATACTCCCTGTCATTTTGTTTTGCCAGCCATTCTGTATTTTCTTTTATCAGTCTGAATGCTTTATTTGATTGCAGTCTGGCCTCACTTAATTGCTGTATTGTTGCCAACTCATATCCGGGTCTCCAATTATTGATCGAGGCGTTTCTGATCTCATCCCAGGGCAATGCATCAGGATCATCTTTCTCGCGGAATTTCAGATACTCATAGTTATCGGGCAAAACGATGTCAGAGGCAACCCCTTTTAATTGCGTTGATCCGCCATTCACCCTGTAAAATTTTTGCAGTGTCAATTTAATAGTTCCCAGCTCAGAATTAGAATTCAGATAGCCGGCATCGGGATCCAGGCCCAGGTTGCGCTGCACCGTGCCTTTCCCATAAGTTGTCGTACTGCCGATCACTACCCCCCGGCCATAATCCTGTATAGCGGCAGCAAAAATTTCTGATGCCGATGCGCTGAATTCATTCACCATGACTGTCAGCGGGCCATCATATAAGACTTCACGATTTTTATCTTCCAGGATATTTGGCTTGCCATCGCGGTCTTTTACCTGTACTACCGGACCCTTATCAATGAACAGGCCCACCATTTGTACAACGTCATAAAGAGAACCACCGCCATTATTACGTAGATCCATCACGATACCGTCAACTTTGTCTTCTTTCAGCTTGATGATCTCTTTGGCTACATCGATATAGCAACGTGCGCCATTTGGCCTGTCGAAGTCGGCATAGAATTCAGGGAGATAGATATATCCTATTTTTGAATTTCCATTATTAATAATGGCACTTTTTGCAAATGATTCATCCTGTACGATCTCATCACGAACCAGGGTAACCACTTTTACGGAACCATCCTGTTTCTTCAATGTCAACCGCACATCTGTTCCTTTTTTCCCACGGATAAGCTTTACAGCATCTTCCACAACAAAGCCTGTAAGTTCAGTAGGTTCGTCTTTGCCCTGCCCTACCTTCAAAATAATATCGCCCACCTGTACTTCGCCACTTTTCCAGGCCGGGCTTCCGGCTACCAGGGTATTTATTTTGATATTGCCCTCATCATACACAAGTGATGCGCCGATACCAAAAAAGCGACCACTCATTTGCTCATCAAAATATCTTTTATCAACCGGGGGGAAAAATTCTGTATGCGGATCCATTGCATTTGTAATAATGCTGACAAACAGATTGAACTTATCATCTTCAGAAAACTTAAAACGATATCGCTCAAAGGTTCTGTCCATTGTCTTACTCACTTTCTCCCTCGCTTCCTTCTCTAATTCTTCATCGCTTTTTACTTTGAACCCTTCAACGCTTTTATTTTTATCTCTTGTCTCTATCAGATCAACGTAACGGTCAAGCGACTGGTATTTGAGTGACTTTCTCCAACTCTCTTTCTTTTCTGCGTCAGATGCGGGGAATTTTATTTTATCAGGATCACCTACATAATACTCATCGATTGAATAATCGAAGGGTTTAGCCAACATTTCTTTAGAGATTAGCGCGGCCTCTTCCATTCTTTTATTAAACAGCTGACCCACTGCCCTGAAAAATTCCACATCAGCCCCTTTCATTTCATCATCGATCCTGTATTCAAATTTTTTGAGGGATTCAATATCTTCTTTCAGGAAGATATTCTTGTTTGGATCAAGTACTTCAAAGTATTTATGAAATATTTTTTTGGAAAAGCTGTCATCAATAAGCTTCGGACTATAATGAGCTTCCTTCAGCATACCCGTAACATTATGCAATATCTTTTCATATTTACCAGGCGGATCAACTTCACTTTTCACCGAGCCGGCAAAGAACACACCTGCTACAAGCAGGATGATGATCAGGATAGGTAATCTTTTAAAGTTTGTCATATAATTTATCAGCTTTATCATTAAATTTATTGGCCTTATAAGTCTCGTAAAAATAACGCAAAAAGATGGGTTTTCTTACATGTAAATCCTTTTAACAGAGCTTTTTGATGAATGGTGGATAGATTGAAAACAAAAAACCTCCTGTAAACAGAAGGTTTTTC
>DASVAM010000019.1:0-6383 GCA_036376375.1 Chitinophagaceae bacterium | reverse complement strand
TAGCGGATTGTTTCGTCCGTATTTCATCGAACTAAGCAAATTAAAAGCTGTAACCCTGCAGAAGATTTATAACAGTATAAAAGCAGGAGAACTGAAGAAGAGACGAGTAGAAGAGTTTCTGCAATCCGTCCGTTTGCAATTAGAGTTTGAAAATGGACAAGACGCAATTGTCTTGCCTTTTTATGAGAAAAGAACAGATGACTTCCACGATTCGCGATCGTTAGAGAGAAAAGCCAGGAATTGGCAAATGATGCTTTCGAAACTGCTTCATGGAGAAATACTAAACCCGCTAAAGAAAAATGATAGTTGGAATTAGATTTGCGCGAAGCAAAACAGATTGAAATTTACTGATGACACGCATTAATAAAAATATTCTTTATACTTTTTTCTGCAAGCAGATTTTGCATGCCGATCAGCGTTGTCATGCCTGTATCTTCTCTTCATTTGTCCAAAAATGCAATCATTATCCAACATTTAAGGACTTCAATAGGAAAGCCCCGGCCTAATTAATAACCAATGGAGGACCGGGGTGCATCGTCTTATTTTTTCAATTGATAAAGCAATTGCTATGACACGCATACAAAAGCCGGTTTCGGCGAGCAAGATTATTATATTATTACTGGTACTACTTAATGTGATTGTACTAAAGGCCGCCTATACGGGAAATGAAAAATGGTATTGGTCACTTATTATAACCATGCCATTATTGTTGTTGGCTATTTTGAATATCCGCCAGCAGAAACATGCTGTATTAAGAAATTTTCCAGTGATAGGTTATTTGCGATATTTTTTTGAATCAATACGCCCGGAGATACGACAGTATTTTTTTGAATCTGACCTCGATGGAAAACCTTTTAACAGGCGTCAGCGGTCAATTGTGTATCAAAGAGCAAAAAATGAAAAGCAAACAGTGGCATTTGGGATGCAGTCAGATCCAAATGCACCTGGCTTTGAATGGGTAGCCCATTCCGTTTATCCAGTCAGTTTATCAAACGATGATCTGCGTGTGTGGATTGGAAATGACCAATGTCTTCAGCCGTATCACGCAAGCATTTATAATATTGGAGCAATGAGTTATGGGGCTTTAAGTAAAACAGCGATCATGGCTTTAAATGAGGGGGCCAAATTAGGAGGATTTGCTCATAACACTGGTGAAGGAGGAATCAGTGAATATCACCTTAAGGGTGGTGATTTGATCTGGCAAATAGGAACAGGCTATTTCGGCTGTCGCGACGAAAATGGAAGATTCGATTCTTTAGCCTTCCGCAAAAACGCATTGCGTCCACAGGTAAAAATGATCGAATTAAAATTGTCTCAAGGGGCTAAGCCGGGACATGGTGGAATTTTACCGGCTTTAAAGAATACATCCGAAATAGCCGCAATCAGACACGTTAAACCAGGAACTACCATACATTCTCCCGCCAGACATGCGGAGTTTGATACTCCGGAGGGAATGATAAAATTCCTGCAGCTTCTAAGAGAGCTATCAGAGGGGAAACCGGTGGGCTTTAAGTTGTGTATTGGCGATAAACAAGAATTCATTGACATCTGTATTGCTATAAAAGTAACTGGCTTCAAACCCGATTTCATTACCGTGGACGGTGGCGAAGGTGGTACCGGCGCAGCACCTTTGGAGTTTACTGATCATCTGGGAATGCCATTATACGAGGCGCTTGGTTTTGTAAAGCGAATATTGGAAGATTTTGATCTTTCAAAACATATTAAAGTGCTGGCCGCAGGAAAAATAATTACCGGCTTTGACATATTGAAAACACTTTCACTTGGAGCATCTGCATGTTATAGCGCAAGAGGGATGATGTTTGCCCTTGGCTGCATTCAGGCTTTGATTTGTGATAGTGGTAAATGCCCGGTTGGAGTAGCTACACAAAACCCGGCTTTATATAAAGGATTAGACCCAACTGATAAAGGAGTAAGAGTCTTTAATTTCCATTTGAATACTATAAAGGCAACGAAGGAAATGATGGAAGCCTGCGGGTTTTCAGATGTTCAAAGCATACATGCTTCAAAGTTCTTTCGAAGAATAGATGAACAAACAACCAGGAGCTTTGAAGAAATATATTTTAACGTGAAAAAAGGTTCAGGCAAGCAACAGAAATTTCAATCATTATTAAATTAAAAATCATGAAAAAGACAAATAACCGGCTAGTTCTACTAAAGGATGATTATAAACTACTGATTTCGTACCTAAATGGAGTGCACAGTAAAACGGCTTTTGACAGGCGGAATGCGGAAGACCTTCAGGCTGAATTAAAGAAGGCTAAACTGGTAAATAAAGACGATTTCCCTGATGATGTAGTAAGGCTTAATTCCAAGATTAGAATAAAGGCAGAAGACAAAGATGAAGTAATGGAATTAATGCTTGTAACTCCGGATAAAGCAGACATTAAAGAGAAGAGGATCTCTATAATGGCTCCCATTGGAACCGCATTGATAGGATTTCGTCAGGGACAGAAAGTAAAATGGCAAGTGCCAGCTGGTAAAAAAACATTCACTATCATGGAAGTCATTAATGACTTTCCATAGAAACTCTACAATTTTTAAAAAAAGCAAAGATGAATGCACTATTAATAATAGTTTCTTTTTTATTACTGCCAACATTAATTATTTGTTTCCTGGCAATTCTTGAAGGAAAGCGTAAGAAGCAGATTAAAAAGGATCTCAGAAAAATAGTTGATCACTCAGCCAAAGAAAACAACCTCCGGGTTTCTGAAGTTCACATATTCCACCGAAAAGCAATAGCTATGGATAGAAGAAAGGAGAAAATGATATTTGTTAACCTTCACGAGGCTTTTGTTGATCAGTTCTGTATTGATTTAAAGACATTAGTTTCTTGCAGAGTCATTATTCTTAAAAGTGAATCTTCGAAAGACGTTGAAAAGGTTCTTGTCGAAGTGAAGAATAAAGGCTTTAATGAAGTGTCAAGGCTTGTCTTCTACGATAGATATTTTGATAAGATACGTACAAAAACACCTTTAATGAGAGAGGCCGAATATTGGAAAAACAAAATTGATCTCCATCGAAGGTCCACAACCTACAACAACCTGGAATTTGTCTTGTAACTCAGGTGTCGATACGTAATCCCATGGAGATGACTTTATTACTGCATTATAAATAAAATGATATGAATAAAAAATTTCTTTATGGCACAATTTCAAGCGCTATTAATACACTGAGAAAAATTGGATTTAATAAAGA
This sequence comes from Chitinophagaceae bacterium, assembly GCA_036376375.1. GTDB lineage: Bacteria > Bacteroidota > Bacteroidia > Chitinophagales > Chitinophagaceae > VBAS01. The sequence continues at coordinate 3,167 of DASVAM010000019.1, read as the reverse complement.
TTTTAGTTTAGAGGATGATCATATTTTTTGGAACAACATAAAACTTGACATTAACGATTTACGAATTGTATCGGTCTGCCGTTATGAAGGTAATTCTGATCCGGCAGATGAAGCGTCAGTTTATGCACTTGAATCTCAAACTGGATTAAAAGGAATTTTAATTACAAATGATGATGCAAATTCAGATGCTTCCTCAGGAAATCTCTTAAAATACCTCCATTCCAAATTTCTGAACTCAATCAAAACGAAAGAACAATACTAACAAGTCTTCAAGCATTGCGATGTTTTTAGAGATTAACTATATTTTCTTTGTTTTACCTGGATGCACTTAAATAAGAAAATTATGAAAAAAGAAATTGTAATTATCGGCGGTGGCTTTGCAGGCATCAACCTGGCTAGACGATTAACTAACACAAAAGGTATTCATGTTACGTTAGTGGACAAGAATAATTACAATTTCTTTTCGCCTCTATTGTACCAAGTGGCTACTGGATTCCTGGATGTTTCAAACATCTGTTATCCCTTTCGAAAATTGTTTCATTATAAAAGAAACATCAGCTTTCGATTGGGGGAATTGGAGAAAATTGTTCCGAACGAAAACAAGGTGATTTTGTCGACTACTGAGTTGTCATACGATTACCTTGTTTTAGCTACAGGAACTGAAACCAACTATTTTGGCATCGAAAATATTCGGAAATCAGCACGTGCTATGAAAACGGTGGACGATGCCATTGAAATGCGTAATTACCTGCTGCTAAGAACGGAAGAAGCAACTATTGCAACGGACCCGGTTGAAAAAAAGAAGCTAAGCACCATAGTCATTGCCGGCGGCGGCCCCACCGGTGTTGAAGTAGCGGGAATGTTGGCTGAAATGCGAAGAAATATTCTTGAAAAAGATTATCCTGAATTAGCAGAGGAAAAACTAAAGATATACCTGGTGGATGGTGCACCTGCCTTATTAGCCCCTATGAGCAAGATAGCGCAACAATATACATACGATACATTAGTTCAAATGGGGGTGAACGTAAAGTTGAATAAGCAAGTACGTGACTACATCGATGATAAAGTAATTTTTGATGATGGTGAAGCCATTGAAACGAAACTGTTGTTGTGGACTGCTGGTGTAACATGCAAGAGATTTGAAGGTATTCCAAAAGAATGTTATGGGAAGGGCAACAGATTATTGGTTGACGAATACAATAAGGTGTTGGCAATGAAAGATATTTATGCCATCGGGGATACCTGTTTACAATTTAATGATGAGAACTTTCCTCACGGGCATCCGCAACTGGCACAGGTTGCGATTCAGCAAGGCAGGAACCTTTCCAAAAACTTTAAAGCCGTACTGAAAGGATTACCGCTCAAGGCGTTCACCTATCAAGATAAAGGATCTATGGCTATCATTGGCCGAAGAAAGGCAGTTGCTGATATTCCAAATCCAAAAATGCATATCAAGGGTCTTATTGCCTGGGTGATGTGGCTATTTGTACATTTGTTTTCTTTGATCAAATTCAGGAACAGGATCAAGACTGTGTATAACTGGACCATTGCATATTTTACCAAAGATCAGTCCTTACGTTTGATTATAAGACCAAAGGCAGTGCGATAAAAGCATGGTTATTCAGAGGCAAAGAACGAAAGTTAGAGAGATACCCGATGAGAATTTTAGGGTCTCTCTAATAATAAAGTTCATTCTCTCAGGCCCTTTATAGAGCAAAATTAGACCTTTAACAAATACACCTGGCTGCTAATTGCGGGGTTATATGACGGCTCATACTGGATGTATCCAAACTCAACCAAATCTCTCATGCATTTATGATAGGTGGCTAACCCACTGATCTTTGCAACCTCCATTACTGCAGTTCTTGTGATAGCTATTGGATTCCTTAATCTATTCAGGTTATAGAGCTGGAATAAAGCCATATACAAACTGATATGGGTCGTCCCAATCCTGTAGTCACTTTTTACAGCAGAATAAAAATTTGTAAGTTCCTTCACTTCTTCCATAAGATGAATATTAAGCAGCATCATTATTTAATAATTTCTCAATATCATCATACCGGTAGTAATGAACTCCGCCCACCTTTGTTGAGCGGAGTTTACCGGCAATTCGTAATCGCTGAAATGTATTGGAGGAGATACTTAATAGTTTCTTGACTTCATTATTCTTTGACCAGGGCTTAATTAGCTTCGCTTCTTGTGGACTTAGCAATTGTCGTATATCATTCAGCAACTGCATCCTGATGGTTTGCAAATCATCTTTTGTAATTACCTCAATAGACATATCTCACAATTTCCTTTATTACAAAATTTACACTGTCACTACGTCAACCTTACATTGACATTCCCTTCTTACGAGAGTTCTTTTTTTTGGCGGATCGAGGTCATTCCCTTGCTTGTCGAGAAAGGCGTTTAATGATTTCGCATCTTCCTTTGTTCCACTGCAGCGATCAGCATTGGCATTCCAACGAGCAGGATCGCATTGCCTGCCTGTAGAGATTTCTTTTGGTATGCCATCTACTGTTATTCTCAAATAGATTGGCATTGAGCCTTTCAAATAATTCTTGGGCTTCTTTAGATAGAAATGAAGGCTAAAACTTTTTTCAAGCATAGTAACTCATTTTTGAGGTTAACAAATTTCAGATTTGAGTTACTTTCTGACAATAGGTTCAGGAATTGAACATCTTAATTATCAATCCGTTACCATATGTTTCGTGAGTCATTTTTTTGTTAAGCTTCGACTCATGAATTACTCACGATTTTTTGGAGCGAATTGGAGTAATTTGGTGAGGTAGTAAAATAAACAAAGCCCGAAAATCAACGATTTGCGGGCTTTGAACTTCTTTGAATATTGCTTCCAGCGGAGAGAGAGGGATTACCTGCGGTGATCCCGGTTTGGGATAGCCAAAACATGTCATGTCCGTTCGCTATGCTCACTTTTCATTTCATTTTTTTGCGCTTTTGCAAGCAAGCTTGCAACGCTCCAAAAAATAAAATGCCCCCCTTTGCGGGACATGACCTGTTTTGCGGAGAGAGAGGGATTCGAACCCCCGGACCTTTTGGGTCAACGGTTTTCAAGACCGCCGCATTAGACCGCTCTGCCATCTCTCCGGCGCAAAAATAGCCTTGCACCGTTAATCGGCAAAATCGATTTTAGATCAAAAAAC
>DASVAM010000665.1:0-9718 GCA_036376375.1 Chitinophagaceae bacterium | reverse complement strand
GAAGGCGGTGCCGGCAACCTTGTGATCTGTGAAGTACTGCGTATGCATATCGATGATTCGTTACTCGATGAGCATAAAAAAATGGATCAACGAAAGATCCATCACATTGCAAGACTTGGAGGAGATTGGTATTGTAAAGTAGATGAAACAAATTTATTTATGGTTCCAAAACCAAATACCGAATTAGGGATCGGTGTTGATGCGCTTCCCGAAAGTATCCGCAACAGTGATATACTTACGGGCAACGATCTCGGCCATTTAGCCAACATAAAGGAAATGCCGGTGATCGACCCGTCATTTGATGATGCTCATCTGAGGAACATCATTCAGTATTACAGTTTAAATCCTGAAGAGATGGAAAAAGAATTGCATACTTATGCAAAAAAATTGCTGGCGGAAGGAAAGGTGAAAGAGGCGTGGCAGGTGTTATTAGTTAGTTCGTAAAGCCAGTTTTTTACCACCCATACGGGGAACTATAGTTCATAGTTTCCAGGAATAAAACGATGGAAGAAATAACCAAACTCCTGATGGGCGCCTCCAGCTTATTATCTATGAGAATTTCTTCGGAAAAAGCCATGGTACCTGATGGATGATCTATACCTGCAATTACACGGTTACCATATATAACTTCTATGCCGGCATATTGGCCAGCTTTATTCATCTTTTCCTTTTTAAACACTGGCTGCGGTCTAAAGATCAGTGAATCATTATTAAAATACATCTTACTCTCAAAAATTGTTTGAGTGGGTATCGATAAAACATAATACGCCGGATCTTCAGAAGAGGAATACCGGATAAACGCCTCACAAAAAACGCTATCCTTTTTTTCCACTCCTGATTTTTGATCCGCAAATTTTTCAGTTCTTACTTTGGCAATACGGTCGATTACCACCTCTGACAAGATCTCTTTCTTAACATTTATCTTTAATTCAAGACGCTGCTTTCTCACCCCGGTCATTTTTTCAAATTTGGATTTTCCCAATAAAGCCTGTTTGTAAATGACAGCATCAAAAAAATCAGGTTTCACTTTTTCTTTTTGAAAACTCAGCGTATCAAATGAGTTAGTTTTATTGGTTATAGTGACCTGGATCACCTGTACACCGGAACTTCCAAAGACCGGTGCACCCTGACCGGCCTGCATAGAATTACTTAAATGATAACGGTAACGGGCAGCTCTTGTCTCTAAACTATCTCCAAACGCTGCCCAAAAACGTTGTGACCTTGCAATTCCTGCAAGAAGAATCAATGCTGATATGCTAATAATTTTTTTCACTTTTCATTCATCAATTTCCAATTATCTAAACGTCTCAACAAGGCCCGATCATAAATTCTATTATAAACCTAACCTTTCCATCACTATCTCTTTCTTTGATTTTGAAACTGCTAACTGCTGACCTGTTTGGAGTTTTACATATCCTCCGTCAGCCCGGACAAAATGGGTTACATAATGTAGATTCACTACCGATGAATGGTGTATACGTTGAAAAAGATCCGGCGGCAACAATTCTTCAATATCGCCAAGGGTTTTGGAAACGAGAATATATTTTTTCGTGTCAAGAAACACTTTGGTATAAGCACCTTCCGCCTGGCAGTAAATGATATGACTGACTTCCACAAATTCATAACCATCCCGATAGGGAAGTGCAATCTTTTGTTGTGATGAAGGTTGTTTGATATTTCGGAGCAAATTCTCGATATGAGTATTTCCCAGTTGCTGCTCTTTTTTAAGATTTACTTTTTTTACGGCCTCTTTCAGATCGTTAGCATCGATCGGCTTCAGCAAATAATCCACCGCGCTAATCCGAAAAGCTTTGGCAGCAAACTGATCATGGGCCGTCGTGAAAATAATGCTGAAATTAATATCGTCCAGCATCTCCAGCATTTCAAACCCATTCATCCAGGGCATTTCGATATCCAGAAAAACAAGATCTGGCTTTTCTTTTTTAATAGCCATGATACCTTCTTTTGCAGAATAGCCTACTGCAATTACATCCACTGACGGACAATGTGTAACAAGATCATTTTTTAAGATCATTGCATTTTGAGGTTCGTCGTCTATAACTATTGCTCGCAACATGTCATTGTATATTAAAAGTTAGAATAACCTGGGTTCCGACTGGTTCACTAATGTTATATTTATCCATTATTTCGATTGTTGCGTTTGTTTCATTAAGCATTTTCTCCAGGTTCAACCTTGCTTGTGACAAACGAACGCCTTTGGATTCATGCAACAAGGAAGTAAGAGGTTTATTAAGTTTTGATGTTTCCCGGCCAATTCCATCATCATCCACCTCGCAGATAATAGCATTTCCGTTTCCACTGACAGTAACAGTTATTGTTCCTGTATTCCTTGGTACTATCCCATGCCAGACTGCGTTTTCAATAAAGGGCTGAATGATCAAGGCCGGTACCTTTACCGATTTTAAATCCAGGTTGGGGTCAATATTAAATCTGTATTTCAGCTTTCCGTTCAGTCTCATGGCTTCCAGTTGGGCATAAAGCCTGCAGGTCTCTATTTCATCATATAAACTTATCTGGCGTTTATCGGCGTTCTGAAATAAAGTTCTTATCAATTTTGAAAATGCAGTCAGATAATCAATGGAATTTTGTTTTTCATCATTTTGAATTAATGCCTTGATGGAGTTCATACAGTTGAAAACAAAATGAGGGTTCATCTGGGAACGGAGTGCTTGCGCCTCTGATTCAATTAATTGTATTTGTAAAAATGCTTTTTCCCGCTCCACATTTTTTATGCCACGTATATAATGAATTGAAAAATAAATTGAAACCCACGCCGTCGTCATGATTGCGCCCTGATAATAAAGTACGAAAAATGTAAGAGGTTCAATGCCAACGGAAGTATCTATGATGCGTATTTCAATACGTCGTAGTATAAATAAAAATAAATAATTACCAACAATAGAAAAAATAGCAGTCAAGAGTAATACATATAAAAATTGCAAGACAATTTTTTTATCAAATATTCTCAACCATTTTATAAATGACCTTATGATATGTGTGAATACTATTCCAAAAAAAATTGTAAGAACTGCCCGGATTTTGTAGCCATTACTGGGAGCGTAGCTATTATAAGGAATTAAAACTTTGATCCCGGCATAAAAGATTAGGCCAGCAATTCCCCAGCCAATTAACTGATACTTCCAATATGTTGTAATATTAAGCTTCATCTCAACCTAGTTGGATTTTAATTAATTGAGGCTAAAGGCTAATATAACTTTTGTTCCGATTGGCTCACCATTTTCATATTTATCAATTGTTTCAATTGTTGCATTGGTTTCATTCAGTATCTTTTCCAGGTCTAATCTTGCTTGCGATAGATACACGCCTTTTGATTGATGATTTACTGGTGTAATTGGTTTGTTCAATCTTGATCGTTCACGTCCAATACCATCATCATCTACTTCGCATATTACAGAACTACCATTCTCCCTGACTGCAATTCTTACTGTTCCCTCATTTTGCGGAACTATCCCGTGCCATATCGCATTCTCTATAAACGGCTGAATGATCAGGGCTGGTACCATTACCGACTTTAGATCTATATTGGGATCAATGTCAAAACTGTACTTCAATTTGCCATTTAATCTCATGGTCTCAAGTTGGGTGTAAAGTCTGCAGGTTTCAATTTCGTCATATAAGCTTATCTGTCTTTTATCTGAATTCTGAAATAAAGTCCTTATCAATTTTGAAAATGTAGTCAGGTAATCAATAGATTTCTGTTTTTCATCATTGTGAATCAAAGCCTTAATAGAATTCATACAGTTGAAAATAAAATGAGGGTTCATCTGGGCCCGCAATGCCCGAGCCTCCAGCTCTAGCAATTCTTTTGAGTGAACGGCTTTTTCTATTTCTGCAATTAATAATTTTCTTTCCAGGTCATTTACAACGAACCACGATTTGGACAATTTCAACAATGATGTAATAAAAAGGTAGACGACAAAAAAAAGTGAGACCTTAAGAAAACTGAAATACGAAATAAAAAAGTATTCCGGCAGAAGTGCATCGGACCATCCTGAGAAGAAGCTGAAATTCAGCCAGGAGAATAATAAAATCAAAAAGGAAACTGCTATTGTGTACAACCCCCAGGAATTCTTCCTTTTGGATTGTGGAAGTAGCAGCATCAAATTAATATAAACAGGTGGTAAAATGAATAAATGAAATAATGCAGTGTACACATAGTCGATCCTCAGAGGCCTGTACCCAATTTTGAAAAGGTTTAAAAAGACGAAAAATGACATGACCCAAAAGATAGTGTGCTGAAAAAAGCGAACCCAGGGATGATTGATCCATGATCTGGTGCTCAACATGACTCTATGATTTTCGGTTCAAAATAATTGAATTACCTCCTTTGAACAATCGGTTATCATCTCCATATTTCTCAAGAAACTGACGGAGTTCCTGAGATGAAGCAGTGATTATAAAAGTTCCAAATAGTGGGTCGTACATATGCCTGACTCTTGCCTTACCCTCTAAAATAATTTCCTTGATAGAATCTCCATTTAGAAATCTTATTACTAGTGAATTATTGCTTTCCCAGGATAGTTTCGCAATGCTTGAAGTAGCAAGACCGCCATAGATTTCTTTTCCATTACTTAAACATTCTTCCGCTTGGAGGTTTAGATAAAAAGATCCATGAATTTCAACCAGCCCTGCAAGCCAAATGTACTCAAGAGCATTTTCCCGGTAGGTTATTACATAATGCTTTATATAGTTAATCGAATCCTGCCGAGTATAGTCCTTCGGGTCCAGTTCTTTAAAGACATTTTTGAATCTACTATCCATCAGTTTTTGAACGAGTATTTGTTTCCGTTCTCCGTCAACCCAAAGCCCTTCTACCCGGCTATCATTGACAATGGTATCAGAAGTAGTTAAAGTATTGACAATAGTTAAGCACGAGGATAGTCCAAATAAAGCTACAAGCGCAAAAATGTTAACTACCTTCATACCTAATAATTTAATAGTTTACAACCCGGCTGCACTTCGTAGCACTGCCGTATGCCTTTGGGTTATCACCGTACCTTAAAATATATTCCTGCAGCTCTTGCGTTGTCGATTCGATCAATTTATTTCCGGACAATGTCATATTGATCTGATTGTTTGCAATTAGTCCTTCCAAAAAGCCGTAATCAAATTCTCTTAATTCGAAATAATTTGTGTTTTTAACATCGCACCTATAGCTCGTGTGTACTTTTATGTAGTGGTCCCTAAAATGTTTATTGATTGTTTTTTGGAGTGGCGTTTCAACAGGGTAAAAATCCAGATACTGATTCTTCCCAATTTTAGCAAGAAAAACAATATTCCTTCCGATCTCGTGACCCAAACTGTCATTTCTGGTTACTAAATAGCCACTATCCGAAATTTTTATTATACCTGCTGGCAACTCGCTTCTCATTGCTTTGGGAATAGGCTTGAACTCATAAGACCCAATGTCGTTTCCTTTGCTGTCAGTACAATTCCAATATCCTATCAAACTTTCATTGAAAATGACGTCATCTTCTAAAAAAATTGGATACAATGTTCGCAGGCAGCTACTGAAGATTGCAAGGCTAAAAATCAAACATGATATAATGATGGCTTTTCTCATTTCCACAAGTTTGCTATAATGCTTTCTTGTAAAACTACTTAATTCAGTTATCCCAGAGTAGTTCGGACTAACAGTTTACCGTTTCGACTTGGTCATTTCCAGAAACAAAAAATCGCCAATATTAAATGGGCTTTTTTAGCAGGCGCATCACCATTTATTAAGTTAAGGAATAAAACTGTCGATTAAAAGACTTCAACTGTTAATCCGGTCTTGCCCTGGCAATATTGTAGAACTATTTTGCCAAAAATCAATTTATGGGATCATTCACCGGGCTTATAAATGCTACCAGGTTTTATATTATGATGATCGTATTCTCTTTCGTCGTATACATAGCCTATTCATTCGAAAAAAAGATAGTTGAGAATTATAAAAAAAGAAAGGAGGATATAATGTATAGTAAGGCAATGGTGAACAGACGCCAACCGAAAAATTATGGAACAGCTATAATGGAAGTTTCAGGATTACTAAAACCTGCTGAAGAACCGCTGGGGCCATTAAACTGTATGGTATTTCCGTACGGGGAAACCGGAAAGATACGATTATTATGGATTTTCACTGGCTGCGAATTATCATCAGCGATTTTTGATTTCGTCGCTGATTACCAATAAATGAATTTTATTAAATAACCCCAAACCAAAAATTATGAAACATGATTATTATTCATTTAAAAAAGGATTTCACCTGGCGATCTTTTTATTGATCATTAGTCCGGCCATTTCTTTTGCGCAGGGCTTTGCGCCGGAAACAGTAAACCGCCTTCAGCATGTAATTGACAGCTTTCAAAACAATCCATCCAATCCTTATATAGGAGGAATGTCTGCGTCAATAAAAGTAGATGGGCTTGCTTTCTGGCAGGCCGCCACCGGTCATGCTGCCAGAAATGTGGATGGGAATAATAACCTGCTGCCAGGTGGGACTGCTTTTCAAACCACCACCATTTCCCGCATGTACAGTGTGACCAAAACTTTTACTGCGGCATTAACCCTTGAACTTGCAAAAGAAGGAGCCTTCAGTCTCGATCACACAGTGAGTACTTATATTCCTTTCTTAAATGCAATAAATCCCGAATTGGACGGAGCTGTTACTATTCGCCAACTGCTAGCGCATGAAAGCGGTTACTCCAGCTACTCCGACGAAATGATGTTGCAAATTGCTGTGGCATTTCAGCCCACGCATCAATGGACCCCATTTGAAGCGCTGAGTTTTGTACACCAGGTAAGCACTCCTGGTGCAGAACGCCGCTATTCCAACACCAATTATATTATACTTGGAGCGATCATTGAAATAGCTACCGGCAAACCTTTGCAGCAACACTTTCGTGAACGATTTTTTACACCGCTTGCATTAAATTTTATTTATTTTGATGCACGTGAATCACAACCTGCCAACACCACACTGGCTGCTCCACATGATAACATCAGTCCTTTTAATCCGATCTTTCAATTGACGGGGCAACCTACATTCCCGGATGCATTTACCAATATTTCAGCATTCCCTTTTACAGCCATCAGCACACTTGAATTTGCAAGCGGCGGACTGATCACTAACATCGCTGATCTGGCTGAATGGGGCAATTCTCTATTTGGTGGCAGAGCCACCAGCCAGGCTACATTGGATGAAATGGTCAATTCAATCTCTCCGACACCTGATGACGATGGTGATTATCTTGGCTATGGCATTTTCAGAACAACCAGGATCAGCGCAACAGATGTATTTATTGGGCATGACGGCAATGCACCTGGCTATCGGTCAGTGATGTTTTACCAGCCGGACAGAAAAATGACGATTGCTATTCTGACTAATTATCGTGGTGCCCGTCTGTATGATGTGGCTAAAGCATTATATGAAGCACTCCCGCAATTCATTTGTGGTAATAAAAACAAAAAAGAAGACAAGATCATTGTTTGTTACAATGGCAATAACCTTTGTGTTGATCGCAAAGCGGCAGAGGGTTTTATTGAAAGGGGCGCCTGGCTCGGCAGTTGTGCATCAGAATCGTTGACCAGGAGAACTGATGCATCCGGAGAAAATGAAAAATTGATTGCAGGTAGTAGTCTTATAAATGTGTTTCCTAATCCTGCGTCAGGAAATGTTTCAATTTCTTACAGAACGACCGTAACAGGTAGAACAAAGCTTGAACTTTATGATATGAACGGAAAACTCGTGAAAAATCTCTTTGAAGGAGCTCTCGGTAAAAATGAACAACAACGATTAAGTTTAAATACTGAAGGCCTTCCGGGCGGAATATATATTGTGAGCCTGCAATCGGAAAATAAGACAATTAGCCAAACCAAGCTTATGGTGACTAATTAGAAAACTGTTGAATCAATGCCTGATAAATGCAATCACTAACGACCTTAATTGTTAATGTTGAATGAACTTGTTACTTTTTGTAATTAGCCAATTCTGTCTGATAGTTTGCAAATAATACCCGGCAATTGCCGGGTTTTGGTCTTAAATAGACTTTTCTCAAACAATGAACTGACCGATTGCTTAATAAATAAAACTACCAGATGGGAAAGGCTCACCACTAACCCACTATTGACAAGACTTCCTGCTAAAAGTAATTTGGGTATTCAACAGGGGTATTACCGAAAACCCTGCCCCATAAGAATCGGGGATCATAAAAGAGTAGGTACTATTTTAAATCAACCATCATGAAAAAACTTCTTTTATTTGTAACGGCCACCATGACATTACATGTTGCATTACTGGCACAAAACACAAGGTTTGGTTTTACTGCGGGCACATCTATCGCCAATTACAAATACGAATATGCAGGGATTAAGATCAGCGGCGACGCCAAAGTAGGAATCTCGGCTGGCATCCTCGTCGATATTCCCGTTGGAGGTCAATTCAGCATCCAGCCAGCTCTCAACTTTTTGCAGAAAGGCTCTACCTATGAGGATTTGGGTGAAAAAGCAATCACAAATGTTAATTGCCTGGAGATTCCTGTTAACATTTTATATAACGCCAGTAGTGGATCCGGATCATTTTTTGTCGGCGCGGGACCATCGTTTGCGTTCAACATGTCTGGCAAGGAGAAATATGATGACGGCACCGGGGAGATTGAAGAAGATCTGAGTTTCGGAAGCGACCAGGACAATGATGATATGAAAAGCCTCGATGCAGGTGCTAACTTCCTTGCGGGTTATCGGTTGGCAAATGGATTATTCTTTTCGGCCGGCTACAACGTGGGACTAAGTAATTTGTCGCTTTTCCCCGACGACGATGAAAGCATTAAGAGCAATTATTTCAGTTTCAAGATCGGATTTATGCTGGGTGGAAAAAAATAGTAATCAAAACCGTTACCCTAAATTCTTACAGAACAAGTATATAGAGCCAGCGCTGTTCCAAACAACCACCATGGAGAAACAGCAGATTAAAAAGAACACAATTCTTATCGTAATGATAGCGCTGGCTTTTCATTCTTTATTTACCGCAGAACCCGCGGTATTAAGCTATCAATTGCGTCAGGTCTATTCCTACAAAGATGTACTTTCACGATATAATTATAACAATCAGGAAAAGTCTTCCAATGAAGAAATTATTGATCATATTTCTTTCATCCTGCATTCTAAAATTGAGCTTTGCCCAATCGGAATTGAAGGTTTTTAGCAATAAAACTGTAGCTGGCAAAAATTATATAACGAATGAAGATATTCCGGCGAGCGAATATGTTTTCTCGCGTCGGATCAATAACTATCACATAGACCCCAAAACAAAAACGCTTACCGTTCAGCTCCGGCCAGACTCCAACAAAACCAGCAAAAAGAAATCAGCAAATACAGGTTACCTGCTTTCCTATGATCTGAAGACCAATAGAATCAACTGGTCGAAAGAAGCAGACCTCGGAAGCAGTTTCTATTTTCATGGAAATACTATTATCGAAACTACAAGCTATTCGAGCAATTGCCTGAACATGGAAACGGGGTATACCCAATGGGACGGCATCAGTACAATGTATTATGTTGATGAGTCTTTACCCGTTGGCCTGGGATACAAGCGGAGACTCTATAGTTCAAAAAAGCCCGACTCGACAAAATTATCCGGTAACCTGGAAGGCATCTACCTGAAAAATGGAAAACCGTTATGGAATAGAGAAATCAACCG
>DASVAM010000658.1:0-2810 GCA_036376375.1 Chitinophagaceae bacterium | reverse complement strand
TTCGTCTTGGGTGAGGGAAGACAGAAAAGAACTCTCACGATTAGTAGTTATCATGTGCATTTTAAAAAGAACCTTGAACTATTCGGGGTTCTTTTTGTCATTACAGCGTTGTCCTGAAAAAGATTCTTTCTTACATTCATGTATGAAAGAGTTTTTCCTATTGCATTTCCTGTTATTTGTTTTCGTTCATGGAACTTTTTGCCAGACGGTGACAATAAACTTTGACAGGGCTTCCCCTCAACAACACTACGGGGCGTTACGATTGGAAACTGCATTAATAGAAAAAAAATATAAAACCGCAGGTCAGCCTGCTCATTTCCAGGTCAATCTTTCCATACAAACTCAACTTGGTACGGAGTCTTTTTCAATAAAAAAAGAAAAACAGATCATTCATATCAAAGGGGGCGATGAGAGAGGATTGATCTATGGCTGTTTGTCACTGGCGGAAGACATTGGAAATGGCGTTTTGCTCAGTAGCATCAGCCCCAAAAACGAAAAACCCTTTTTGCCGTTTCGGGCTATCAAATACGATCTGCCGTGGGATACTTATCGTCATAGCTATGCTTTGGAGCTTCATGATCAAACCGGTCGGGACACCAGCTACTGGAAGGCATTTCTTGATATGATGGTTGAGAACAGATTCAATACGCTGACTCTTTGGAATCTTCATCCTTATCCTTTTTTGATTAAGTCAAAGAATTTTCCGGAAGCAAGCCCCTGGAATGACGCACAAATGAAGGAATGGCAACGGCTTTTTCATTCTATTATTGATATGGCCACTGAACGAGCCATCGAAACTTATATCGTTCCTTTCAACATTTTTGTTACACCCGAATTTGCCAAAGCTCATAATGTAGCGATGGATAATTTAACGCATGAATACTTTGTGAATGGTGACACATCAGAAATAATTAAAAGGTATACCCGTGAATGTGTGACGCAAATGCTGGAAGAGTACCCGGGTTTAACCGGTATGGGTCTTACGTTGGGTGAAGGAATGGGTGGCATGACACCACAGCAGCGGGAAGACTGGATGAAAGAAACGATCATTGAAGGAATGCGATTGGCAAAACGAAAATCAAAACTCATACATCGTATTCCTTTTTCGAGCACAACCGGTTCATTGGGGATTACCAGTATTGAAACAGAACAGCTCACCCGCAAAGGAATTGAAAAAGAAGCGGCGCTGGGTTTTACGGAAGGACCTATATGGGCGGATCTGAAATTCAACTGGTCGCATGCACATTCCACAACCAGGCTCATGAAAGTGCACGGTGGAAAATTATACGACACTTATTTCCAACCCGAACCAACTGCTTATAAGATTGTTTGGACTGCCCGTAATGAAGATTTTTTTTGCCTGCGCTGGGGTGTGCCTTCATTTGTTCGTAATCATGTGTTGCAAAATGCAAGGTCTTATTCCGGGGGTTATATAATCGGATCGGAAACATATATCCCCGCTAAAGATTACTTTACTAAAGATAGTGTCAATTTGCCCTGGCGTTATGCTTTTGCGAGGCAATGGCTGTTTTATAAACTCTGGGGAAGGCTGCTGTATGATCCAAAGACCACTGACGAACTATTTAAAAATGAGTTTACAAGACGATACGGAAATGTTGGTCAACAATTATTAACGGCCTCTTCCTTAGCCGGTCATACTCCCTTATTGTTAGCCTCCTACTTTGATTGCGGGTGGGATTTCACTTTGTATAGCGAGGGTATGATGGCGTTGGATAACACCACAAAACGAGTTGATTATATTTCGATCGACCGGCTGATCAGGCAACCACCACTTGATACAAGCTATATTTCAATTACTGATTATGTCAAAAGGGGGGCATCCAACGCGATCTTTGATAAGAAGGAAATAACGCCGCTTATGCTTGCAGAAATCCTGGAAAAAAATTGCAGTGAAGCAGTAAAGCTTGTTAGTACGATAAAAGTAATCAGTAACAAAGCGTTGCTCTACGAAGTAGAAGATATAAAAGCATGGGCTTACCTGGGTTTACATTTGGCAGAAAAAATAAAAGGAGGTATTGCATTGCAAACTTACCGGACCCGTGGCGGTGAAGTCAATAAGCTAAATGCTATAAAGCATTTACAAAAAGGACTAGCTTACTGGGATGAAGTCATTGGTATTACAAGACCTTTGTACAAGGATATGCCATTGGTACACTTAAGTCAGCAAGGAGGTAAAGAAACGAAAGAGAATTTTTATCTCACCTTTCATTGGGAGAAGCTTCGTCACGATGTTGTGAAAGATGTTGAAACAGCACAACAGGCAGTTCCCGAGAGCAATCAGAACAATCAATAAAAAGCTTCATTGCTGGCATAGTTTTTTAAAGCATAACATATAAAATCAATGTTATGCCTTCTTCAGTTGTTGCAGCGATAAGGTATGATGAGAAAACTTCCAAACTGCGGATCATCTTTCAATCGGGCAGCATATATGATTATTTAAGAGTGCCGGGGAACGTTTACAATGAAATGAAAAAAGCTTCCTCAAAAGGCGAATTTCTTAATAAGGAAATAAAACCTAACTATGAGTTTGAAAAGATCCGGTGATCATCTGCAATAGAAAAATCAACAGGGAATATACGAATGATGTTTATGAAGAATTACGATTTTACACATAAATATTCAGTTGGCTAAACTCCTTTGCAAAAATTTATTAATTTGTATTTTTTGAAATCCATCCCATAAAAACCATGGAACTGAGCCAACTCCGCCTGCACCACCTGTTGGGTAAATTGAAGATCCCCCGGATCAGCAGACCCAGTTTTTCCCTCAAAGAATATTTTATCGAGTTA
>DASVAM010000643.1:0-3024 GCA_036376375.1 Chitinophagaceae bacterium | reverse complement strand
AAACTGGATTTTTAATAGTGGAAGGTTCGTCGGGGCTGCTAAAATAGGTAAACCGCGGGATATATCATAATATCGCTAAATTTATTTAGCCAGATTAAACGTGCGAAGTTATTGGTTTTGCGTGTCAATACTTATCTTAGTTAAAAGCTTTTGGGTGCCTGATCTTTTTACAAGCATAAAAAAACCTATTTTATTGCGGCTCGAAACTGAGCTGGATCCCCGTCTCGGCTATCATAATCTAGCGCATACCATTGATGTGGTGGAACAAGCTGAAGCAATAGCAAAGCAGGAAAAAGTCAACGATCAACATGATCTGTTACTGCTAAAGACTGCGGCGGTCTTTCATGACAGTGGTTTTCTGCTTGTCTATAAAAACCATGAGGAAAAAAGTTGCGAGATCGCTTCAGAAGCGGTGAAGGATATATTCAGCGAAGAGGATGTTAAAAGAATCTGTGGAATGATCATGGCCACTAAGATCCCGCAGACGCCGCATAACCTGTTAGAACAAATAATCTGTGATGCTGATCTGGACTATCTTGGGAGGAATGACTTTGAACCGATCAGCCAGAGTTTATACCGGGAGTTTTTGACTTTTAAAATAATCCCCGAAAACATAATTTGGGATCATATCCAGATCAAATTTTTTGAATCACATCACTATTTTACTCGAACGTCGATCAAAAAAAGAAACGAACAAAAATTGAAACGCCTCAACATTTTAAAGGAGAGAAGTAATTGGGCACAATGAGCAGGAGACCTTTTTTACTTAAACTATTAAACGTAAGACCCTCAGAATGGAAAGTAGTATCACAACTTTTCTGGCTTCAGTTCTTTATGGGTACGGGGATCGCCTTTTTCTTTACAGCTTCATTTTCTCATTTTCTTGAAGAATTTTCGGCTTCTCAACTTGCCTGGGTTATGATCGTTTCATCGCCTCTTTTGTTCGTAACGGGATGGATATTCAACAAATTTGAACACCACTTTAACCTTACACGTGTTGGCACAATAGTTATCATTTTCATGGCTGCCAGCATTCTTTTCTTACAGATATGCAGCACACTAATAACAGCCGATTGGTTCGACTATCTCATATTTGCCTGGTATTATGTTCTGTACTTAGCAGGTAATCTCTGCTTTTGGAGCATCACGTCTACATTATTTGATGTACGACAAAGCAAACGACTATTTGCTGTCATCAGCGCCGGTGATATACCGGCAAAGTTCATTGGTTATACAATGGCCTACTTTTTTGTAAAGGCGATCGGGCCTTTAAATATGCTTTGGCCCGCGTTTGCCTTTATGCTTGGCGCCTTGCCATTTCTATACCAATTATCGAAATCAGGAGTTGTTCATCATCACCATCATGATGATCATGCCGTTGAATTCATACAGGGCAAGGGATTTAAGGTATTCGTCAAACGGTTTACGTTAAATACTTTGATTCGCAGATTAGCCGTGTTAACATTTATTATCTCAACCAGTCTTGCCATCATCAACTATGCATTTTACACAGAAGTAAAGGAGCGACACAATGATGATAAGGAGTTATCAACTTTTATCATCTTGTTTATGGCAGGTTCGCAGATCGCTGCCGCGCTGGTAAAAATCATTTTTACAGGCCGCATTGTTACTTCGATTGGGATCAAGAAATCATTATTAATTACGCCCCTTGTGTTATTAGGTCTTTTGATAGTCATCATTTCAGCCCAATATGCTGCTGGCAAAAATATCCTGGTCTTTTATGCATTTGGCATGGCAGCTATTGCGGTGGAGGTTTTAAGGACAACAATCACAAACCCGGTGTTTTTGACGGTCATGCAGCCGCTGAATCCTAATGCAAGGTCAAAAGCTCATGCCATTGTCAAAGGGATCATGGACCCATTTGCCTTTTTGTTCTCGGGTGTTCTTTTGATCTTCATAAATATTTTAAGACCGGAAAATGAGCTTTTGATCATTTGTTATATTCTTGCTTTTTTTGGCATTAGCTGGATCATTTCAATTTTAATGGTAAACCGGTCCTATCATCATACCCTTCTGAAAGCGATCAGCGGGCGTTTCTTCAGCCAGGATGAATTCAGGCTCTCTGATGAAGAAATACAGCAACAAATACTGAAAAAAATTCAAACTGGTAATGAAACTGAGATCATAAACATTTTGCAAATGCTGAATACGCAGATCAGCGGTAGCAGTAAAGAAATAATTTTCAAGCTTCTTGATCATCCATCCAACAACATTAAAAAAGTCACCCTTTTATTAATTCAAACCCGCAACATAACGGGGGCGGAAGAAAAACTGAAATTTTTGGCTGATCATGATTCAGAGCAGGAAATACAAGCATTGGCGGTTCAGAGCCTTTGCAAAGAACAAAATCAACATCATCATTTAAAACATTATTTACATCATCATGATGCGGGCATTAAAGCAGCAGCGCTTATCGGAATGCTTAAAAGTCATGACAAGGAGAATCGTCAGTATGCGGAAAACATCATTACTGATTTGATCCAATCCAATCAGATAAAAGATAAACAAACGGCCCTGAAAGTGCTCAGTGATGTAAAGGACGATTATTGCCATCCGCATCTTGCCGAACTTTTTACCAACGGCGACCGGAGTTTGCGACTGGCAGCATTAAAAGCTGTGGGCAGCTCTTCCACCCAGCCTTTACTTGAAAAAGTTATGACCTTTTTCAAAGAGCACCCTTTACACGTGGGGGCGTCATTGCAGGCCGCCGGTGAAAAATCAATTCCATTTATTGTAAAAACTATCTCCAATAATGACACAGATGCTTATTTAAGACAAAAACTAATTATTGTATTAGGTAAGATCGGGGGCCACAAAGCACAAGCAACACTATTTGAGTTATTGGAAAAATATCCGCATGACGCCGGCACGATCGCAAAATCATTGCATAGAAGCCGGTTTAGCGCAACCGAAGAAACCCGGGAAAAACTGGAAGAAATTTCCCTGGCGTATATTATTTACGGATCAGAGTTGCTCTACATGCAAAGTTTGGTTGAACACGAC